>NZ_JRPR02000004.1 GCF_000763135.2 Helicobacter jaachi
AACTAAAAACTTTGTAATGAAAACCTAAGAGAAGAGACTAGAAGCTCAATCAAATGGGAGTGAAATATTACAGGCTTAAAGCTTAAAGTGGGCTTAGGACTTGTAAATTTCCCCATAAGCGGATTTCCAACGCTTGTGAAACCAAAACCAATCTTTAGGCTTTGCTCTAATAGCGCGCTCCACGACATTTGCTTGAGCCTGCGTAGCCTCTAATATATCTGCCTTGCTATCATCACTCTTTGGGCAGTAAATTGGCGGATAAAAGCGCACCTCAAAGCTTTTAAAGCCCTCATTTATGCTAATCATCACTGGTACAATGCCCACATTAAAGCGCCTTGAAAGCACAGAAGCAATAGTAGTGTGAGTAGCCCTTTTGCCAAAAAATTCCACCCACACACCCTCACTTTGAGCAATATTTTGGTCAATCAAAATTCCAGCAAGTGCATTTGGCGCGCTATAAAGCTTAAGTAAATGCTTGAATGCGCCCTTTTTGTCGATAAATTTTACATTCTGCGCCTCACGCCGCGCAATAATCACGCGATTAATCGCATCAAATGGTGTTAATCGCCCTAGTGAAGCCATATTGCACCAATTATAGCGCGGAGGTAGCACACTTGCCATAGCCTCCCAAAGCCCATAATGCGCAGAAATAAGCACCGCACCCTTATCTTTATGTAAAGATTGCAAAATATAATGCTCATCAACAAAATTAAATCGCTGCGTATATCGCTCTATAGGAATAAATGTAACGCGAATAGTTTCAAGTAGCACAAAAGCAAAATTCTCATAGCAGCCTTTAATTATCTCACGCTTTGCTTGCTTACTTAAATCCTCCCCGTAGGCAAAATCTAAGTTTGCTTGCGCGTCATTTTTGCGCCGCTTATCGCAGATTCTAAACATAAAAGCCAAGGTCTTGATATGCCACACAAAGCACCTATGAGGCATTTTGGCAAGATAAAATCCTAATACATTGACCACTGCTCTAATAATCCACGCGCTCATAACCCTAACCGCCCTTAATTTAGAGAATCTCACTCATTGTATATCGCTGCAAATCTTGCTTTGCCCCACATCTTGCAAAATCATCATAGCGCTTTCATACACAGCGCTTGGCAAAATATGAGCAATGCTAAAATCATCTTTTTTATAGTTTGGATTTTCACTCCCACACAAAAAGCGATTATGCTCACCATTTAGCGCAAATCGCTTAGGCGGAGTATTGCCATAAAGTGTAAGAGAAGCCCTCTGCATAGCCCATGCTAAATGTGTAATGCCAGTATCACCGCCAATGGTTACATCTATCTTTTGCATTAATGCTTTCACCTCATTTAAGTTAAGATGTGGGAGCAGCACGACATTATGCACATTAGCAAAGGAGGTCTTTAATATCTTAGCCTTATTGCTATTATGCCACAAAAGCAGTATATAAATGTGCCTATGCACGCAAAGCTGCTCTATAACTTCAGCAAATAAGCTCACAGGATAGCTTTTAGATTCTAGAGATGATTCAAGCACTAAAAGCACATATTGCGTTTTATGGCTTTTTATAGAATCTGGCGGGATAGATTCTATAAAAACTTCCTTAACGCGTGCACTAGCGTCCTTATCCACGCCAAAGGCACTGCCTCGCGATGCATAATAATCATAGGCTTGATTGTATGGGATATTAAAAGCTGCGCAAAGTAGGTGCATATTACGCTTTAAAATATGCTCACTATAAGCCATATGCACCTTTTTTGTGTAGCATAGACTTGCCACAGGCTCTTTTATAGAATCCCACGCAAAGCCCCAATACTCCCGACCTTTAATAAGTCGTGCACACAAAGCAGATTTAATAAGCCCTTGCATGTCAATAACTTTATCATAATACCCTATTTGAGCAAGTTCTCTAACAATTATAGGCAAAGCCTTTATACCCTCTTTTTTAAGTGAAATAATAGTGAGGTTCTCAATACATGGGCTATTTTGCAGCACTTGAGCAAACACACTATCCACAACCCAAGTAATACTCACGCCCTGCGGATACATCTGCTCCAAAGTCGTGCGGATAAAAGGCAGGGCGCATGCTCCCACAATCACATCGCCAAGGCTTGATAAGCGCACGATAGCTATTTTAAATACATGGCTATGTTGGGCTAACTTCACTGCGACCTACTGCGCCCTTACAAATTCAATCTGCAATGGCTCTGGTTTGTGAAGTTTAGCAATATTCTCTCGCGCGAGATACAGCTCTGCTAGCGTATAAATCTTTAAGGTTTTAGGTTTTACATATTCATAGCGAATTTGCACATTATCTTCACTGCGGCAAATGCTCTCCGCAAGGGCTAGCATAAAGCTTAGCCACTGCAGGCTTAAAAGCTTTGGCATCATATCGCTTATGCCCGCTATGCTCTCATTTTGTGGGATTTTTTTCCCACTATATTCTACAAGCAGGCAAATACTCATACGCTCGGCATGTGAAAAGCCATATTCTAAGGCATTGAGCAAAAAATATGAGCCATGATAATTTGCGTTATAAAAATTAAGAATCCGCCCAATGCTAGAGAGATACGAGGCTGTATTTAAAAGATTTTTACAATGCGCATCAAGTTTATGAATGGGGAAAAGCGCATCAAAAATTTTTAGAGATTCTCTGCGCGTCATTTCTGCGTTTTTTTTATCAAGCATAAAGCGGTCTTCTATAGCGCTCACCGAAGGATTGAGGGCTTTAGGGAAGGTATTTTTATGTCCGCGTAATAAATCGCTTAAATACACTCCTTCGCGCACGCCCACACCGCTTGTAACGATTTGCTTTGTGCCAAATTGCGCAAGAAACATCTGCAAAATAAGCGAGCCACTGCGGATATTATCGATTCTATCTTGTGTTACGCCCATAGATTCTAATTTATCCTCGCTAGATTGCGAAATCTTTTCAAAAAACTTCAGATTCTGTGCGACATCAACTTCATAGCCATGCACTTCTTGTATGGGGTATTTTTTATGCTTCATTATCATTTTTGACAATGCACGTATAGTCCCACCCACGCCAAATACACGACTATGCTTAAAATGCGCAGGCACGCTTTTGAGCTGCTGCTCAATGTAGTCTCTAGCGCCTTGTATATTATTTTTCTTATCAAAAAATAGCTCTTTTAGGCGAATAGTGCCAATATTAAGCGAAATTAAATCAACGATTTTGCCTTCTTCAATGAGCGCACACTCTGTGCTACCCCCGCCTATGTCCATAGTAATGCCATCTTTATAGTGAGACAAATTAGCACACGCTATGCCCCCATAAAGCGCCTCCTTTTTACCATCAATGACTTTAATAGAAAGCCCGCACTCTCTCCTTGCTCTATCCAAAAAGACTTTTGCATTTGGCGCATCACGCAGAGCAGAAGTAGCTACGCAAAAGATTTTGCGCGATTTTTGGGCTTTACTAATTTGGACAAATTCTCTTAGCACCAAAATGGCGCGATTCATCGGCACTTCGCCAAGCACGCCGCCAGATTCATAGCAGCCCTCCGAAATTCTTACCTTTGATTTAATCTCATAAATAAGGTGAAAAGCAAAACGCGAAGTTTTGCGAAAAATTGCCATACGGACGGAATTTGAGCCAATATCTATCACAGAGGTAATTTTTGCCATTACTCCCCTTTTTGTAGGGTTTCAAACTTATATTTTAACTCCTCTATACTTTCGATGTTATCAGGGTCTGGGACTATGGCATCAACGGGGCATACAGACAAGCAGCTAGGTTCATCATAGCTGCCTACGCACTCTGTGCAAATATCAGGGTCAATACTATAAATAGGGTCTCCCTCCTCAATCGCTCCATTGGGGCATTCTTCAGCGCATGCATCGCACGCAATACATTCATTATTTATCATTAAAGCCATTTCTGCCCTCCCAAGAAGTTTTAACTAATCGAAGTTATTAGCTATGTTAAGTCGTTTTATTGGCATAAAAAATCAAGCTTTTTAGCTAAAGATTGTTTAAATGTCGCTTAACTACGCCGCTTTTGCCCGCTAAGCACTCTATAAAACACCCGCCTTTTATGCCCATATTTTACACTATCACATCATAATCGCATTTAATATAATGGCTTATAATGCGCAGCCTGTATATTTATAGAATCTAACCTTAAAATATGAAGTTAATAGATGCTTAAAAGCGGCTATAACTTTAGGCGCACAGATGAGCTTTGCTTATTTGGGCAAGATGCACGCGGCTTTTTGTAAAAAGCAGCAGCGCGGAATTTATAGAATCTACCACAAGGGCGGGCGTATGGCTTATGATGAGTATATATCTGCTGTTTATGTAGCACTTAAAGCACTGCAAGGCAAGTTATGAGCGCACCTATTAGCTGTGCTATTATCGGCTATGGATATTGGGGGCGCAATGTCGCCAAAGCCTGCGTAAAAAGCCCTTTTTTTCATCTCATAACTATCTATGATGAAGATAAAGCTGCGCAAAATCAAGCCTATGAGGATTATAAGCTAGCCCTGTATGAAAGCTATGGGCATATTTTAAATGATGTAAATATAGAATCTATTTTTATCATCACGCCGCCACACACGCATTTTGCGCTTACTAAAGCTGCACTAGAGCATAAAAAACACGCCTTTGTAGAAAAACCCCTCACTACAAATCTCAAAGAAGCTAAAGCCCTGTATGATTTAGCCAAAACCGCGCAATTATGCCTCTATTGCGACCATATTTTTTTGCACTCGCCTGCGGTAAATTATCTAAAACAGCATATTGCTAGCTTTGGTGAGATTGTCTATATCAACGCGCGGCGCATTAACCTCGGGCTTTTTCAAAGCAATGTCGATGTGATTTGGGATTTGGCTATCCATGATTTAAGCATTATTGACTATCTTGTGGGTTTGCATATTCACAAAGTCTCTACCTTTGCTACAAAATACCTTAACTACCCAAACGACGCGCTAGCAAATATTAATATAGAGTTAGAATCTGGCATTATTGTTATCATTAATGTCTCATGGCTTAGCCCTATTAAAGTGCGTGAGATGATTATTGGCGGGAGCAAAAAAAGTGCTATTTATGATGAGACTAAAAAAGAAAAACTCACACTCTTTGATACGGGGGTGGTAATAAAAGATGAGTTTGATAAAACAAGCCTCTATCAGAAAATGGTAGAATACCGCATAGGCACGCAAGAATCCCCACAGCTCTCACAAGCTGCCCCGCTTGATAGCTCTATTAATTTTTTTGCCAATCTTATTTTAACGCAAGATATAGAATCTAATAAAGCCCATGTCCTACGAGTAATGAAAGCCCTAAGCCTTATAGAATCTACTCAACAACGCTAAAGCTCAAATCTAAAATCTCTCTATGTGCCTTAATGTAGGCATTTAGCTCTTCTAAGCTAAGGTTGCGTATAAGCTCTAGCTCCTTTTTATGCTGATTGAGCGGCAAGCCTTTAAAATAATTGCTAAATGTCGCATTAAGCCTTTGGGAGAGTGTCTCCTCACGCAGAGGCTCACTACCTAGCAAAAATGCTTTCGCCGCGCTTAATTCCTGTGCATTCACTCCATTATCTACAAAATCCCTAATCACTTCTTTTACGACCTTTATCGCCTCATCTTTATTTTCAAGCTTTGTTTGCAAATATCCACTCATAAAATCCGCCGAGCCATCTAAATTAATGCGCGTATAGGCTGAATACGCTAGCCCCCTTTTTACACGCACTTCCTCCATTATGCGCGAGCCAAAGCCAGAGCCTCCAAGTATAAAGCTCATCACGCGCGCTATATAATTTTGCTCTTTATTGTTAATATCAAAGGGCGCGCCAAAGTATATGAAAGCCTGCTCTGTGGGTTTATCGACATTTATAGAATCTACCTCACGCGAAGTTTTATAATACTCCCTCTGCCTGCCCTCTCCCACAGGCAGCGCAGAAAAGGTGCTAATAATCTTTTGCCTTAGAGCCTCCTCCTTCACATCTCCGCCAGCTACGACAATAAGCCGACTTAGCACAAGATTACGCTTTAAAAACGCCTCTATATCCTTAAGCTCAATAGATTCTATACTCTGCTTAGTGCCTAAAAGCGGTATTGCCATACGTGTGCCTTTAAAGAGAATCTGATAAAGATTTTTACTCGCCACACTATCAAAGTCATCTTCCTCCCTTGCTAAGCGATTAAGTGTAAGCATTTTAACTTTATTTAGCGCATTTGGCGTAAGGTTTGGATTATAAAGCAAATCTTTGAAAAACTCAAAGCTTAAATCCTCAAACTCCTTTAAATATGAGATTTCAAAGCTCATAGTCTGTAAATTCGCCCCCGCATAAATGCTTATGGCTTTACTTTCTAATTTTTTAGCAAATTCCACATTGCCTAGCTGCTTTGTGCCTTCATTTAAAATCTTAGAGCTAAGTGCTGCTAGTCCATCTTTTTGCTCATCGCTCGCACCGCCCACAAAAATAAATTCTATGCTGCCCACAGGCAATTGCTTGCTTTGCTCAAAAATAAAAGGCACTTGCACGCCCCTTATCTCAATGCTTGTGAGCTTTGCTCCCTCTTTTATAGAATCTTGCGCGCTCATAATGCCTCCTATGTATAATGCAAGAAATATCCACTTTTTCATTAAAACCGCTCCAAAATCTCATAGGCTGTGTTGCGTTTGGCAGGATTTTCGCCAATATCTTTGATAAGCTCAATCATCTCTTGTTGATTCATAGAATTACACACGCCAGCAGATGAAACGACATTTTCCTCCATCATAGTGCTGCCTAAATCATTTGCGCCAAAGAGCAGAGCTAACTGCCCAATGTATGAGCCTTGCGTAACCCAGCTGCTTTGAATATTCATAAAATTATCAAGGTAGATTCTGCTGCAGGCTAATAGGCGCAAATAACGATTTGATGAGGCTTTGTGAATGTTTGGAAACTCCTTTTGTAAAGGTGTGTTATCCGGCTGAAAACTCCACATAATAAACGCCCTAAAGCCGCCAAATTCATCTTGCAGCTGCCGCAGACAATCCCAATGCGCCACAATATCTTCATCATTCTCCACACTGCCAAACATCATCGTAGCCGTGCTTTTCATACCTATGCGATGCGCTTCTCTATGCACTTCTAGCCATTCTTTTGTATCAAGCTTTTTGGGTGCAATAACATCTCTTACCCTATCGCTCAATATTTCCGCACCAGCACCGGGTATGGAGGATAAGCCTGCTTTTTGCAGTCTTTTTAAAGTTTCAGGGATAGAAATTTTAGATACTTTTGCAATATAATTTACCTCAATAGCCGAAAAGCCATGAATAGTAATCATAGGATATTTAGTAGCAATATGTGATACAAGCTCTTCATACCACTCAATTTTAAGCTTTGGGTGCACGCCACCTTGAAATAGAATCTGCGTGCCG
This sequence comes from Helicobacter jaachi, assembly GCF_000763135.2. NCBI lineage: Bacteria > Pseudomonadati > Campylobacterota > Epsilonproteobacteria > Campylobacterales > Helicobacteraceae > Helicobacter > Helicobacter jaachi. The sequence goes on from NZ_JRPR02000004.1 coordinate 7,372, forward strand.
CCAATCTCTAATAATTCATCAATTTTTTTATCAATTTCCTCAAAGCTTAAAATATACACGCCTTCTTCACCAAGCCTGCGCTTAAAGGCGCAAAATTTGCAATCCACCCAGCAAATATTAGTATAGTTTATATTTCTATCCACCACAAAGGTAGTGATTTTATGTGGGTGTAATTTTGCCTTAATCGCGCTTGCCATTTGCCCTAGCTCACGCAAATCCCCATAGCGGATTAAATCTAGAATTTCAGCATTACTTATACGCTTTGTTTTATGAGTATCTTCAATATGCATAAATGTATCTGTCATCTTGCCTCCTTTAGCAAATCTTTTAGAATCTAGTTCCCATAGTAAATTCAAAAGTTGAAGTTCTATCATTTGGTTGAGGATTAATCGGGCGTGGAAAGACAAGCACAATGGGTCCCATAGGGCTTACCCACTCAACTGCAAAGCCCCAAGACGCCCTTACCGTGTCCCTAAGATTATCCACACCAATCATACCATAATCCGTAAAAAGAGCTATACGCATTTGTGCCTTTTCTAAAATACCATAGCTTAACTCACCAGAATGCGTCATCATATAGTTTCCACCAATGCGGATAGCCCCGCTAGGGTCTCTAGGCGTAAGAGAGCTTACCTGATACCCCCTCACACTAGAAATACCTCCCATGTAAAATTTCGAGGTAATAGGCACATAGCCATTTTCTATAATCGCTCCAGCCTGCGTCTTGTAACGCGCAATTAAATCTATCCCTAGCAATGATTTAAAATGATAATACAACGCCATTTTGCCATAAAATTTTGTATATTGCTCATCGCCGCCAAGTCCAGCATACTCCATATACGCAGAAATAATCGCGCCATTTTTGGGGAAATAGTAATCATCTGTGTTGTCAAAGTATAAGCCCGGCGTAATGGCAGATTTGACTGGTCTATCAATTGTGAGATATTGACGATAAAGCCACTCTGTATCGGCATTGTAAAAATCTAAAACGCGCGTGGTGGAGAGCGTATAGCCAAGTGAAGCGCGCAAAGTATTTGTAAGCAGTCGCCCAGCTGTGATAGACCCGCCTGTAGTTTGCTCCCTATAATCCCAATTCCAATAAAGTGAGTGAAAAACGCTAAATGATGCGCTGTATTTAGAATCTAGCACACGCGGATTGCTTAAAGTAACATTTACAAGCTGCCTGCGATAGCTCCAGTCAGCATAAATCTGCCCGCTCTGCCCTGTGCCAAAGAGATTTCGCTCGCGTATGGAGGCATTTACCATAAGCTTATCATAGCTTCCATATCCAAGCCCAAACATAAGCTCACCCGTGCGTGCCTCCTCGACATTCACAAGCAAGTCCATAGCGCTCTCACTCACACGCCGTTCATCAATTTTGACTTTGCCAAAATATCCTAACCGCTTGAGTGCGTTTTCAGATTCTCTTAAATCTGAAAGCTTATACATATCGCCCGGTGCTAAAAGCAGCTCACGCCGTATGATTCTATCTGCAGTGCGAGAATTACCAGAAATAAGCACATCATTAATTCTTACCTTTTGTCCCACTTGAATGAGATAAAGCACTTTCACTTCGGCTTTTTCTTGGTCTTTGTCTAAATCAGGGCTTACTCTAGCAAACGCATAGCCCAAATCTGCGATTTTTTGGCGGATACTCTCCACATCAGCGCGCACTTCCTCGATATTAAAATACACGCCCTCTTTAACTTTGAGAATCTTGCGCAGCTCCTCCTCCTCAATCACAGGCACATGCAGGATAATTTTAATGCCTGAAACCTTATACCGCTCCCCCTCCTTAATCTTATAATACAAATTCGCACTATAATCGCCAAAATTCGCATCTAAAAAAGCTTGAGAAACGCTCGCATCTAAAAAGCCTTTTCGCATATAGGCATCTTGGATTCTAGCGCCATCATATTCTAAGTCTGCTAACCTTAGCTTACCATCATTGCGCCCCCACAGCCAGCCCATAAACTGCTTTGCTCTATTAGCACTTAGCTCCTCTAGCTCTTTGACTTTGAGCTTTTCTCTGCCATCATATTGGGCATTTTTAATGATAATATTTTCACCTTGATTGACATTAAAAGTAATCGCATACGCATCATCGCCCACTTTTGCCATATCAGCCTCTACTACCGTGCCATAATAGCCTTGATACTCTAGCACCGTGCGTATGACATTTTTGGCGCGATTAAGCTTAGTCTCATCATAGCTATCACCTTTTTTTATACCAATTTGAGAATACAGCGTCTCTTTTTCTTGCTCACTTCCATAGCCTTTGACTTCAACGCTTGCTACTTTAGGCTTTTGCTTCACATAAAAAGTCAATACCCCATCGCTAAAATCTGCATAAATATCCTCAAAATACCCTTGTGAATACAACGCCACAACAGCTTTATCAACCTTTGCTACATCAAGATTATCCCCCACCTTAATGCCTATAATCTCATCAGCTAATACATTTGAAATAGAGCTTAACCCCTCATATCTAATCGCGCTAATCTCCTTTGCCCACGCGACACTCCACAGCAATAGCATAATGCAAAATACTTTTCTCATCAAATCCCATTTCTTAAAATAAAATCAAGCATTGTAATGAAAAATCCTAACAAAGCCCATAACAAACTAAGCAATTACAAAAATTTCTGCAATGTATTTGCATGCGCCATAAACGCTTCTAAGCCGTCCCAATCCTCATTTTCAAGTAATTGTCTTGCCTCATCAAATTTCGCCTGAAAATACGCCATAGCCTCCAGCACATTGTCTTTATTATGCTTAAAAATATCTCTCCACATAAGCGGCGAACTTTTGGAGATTCTGCTCATAGATTTAAATCCCCCACCCACAAGGGCTAAAATAGTTTGTGGATTTTCCTGCGCTAAAGTCGCATTAGCCAATGCATAGCTCATAATATGAGGCATATGAGAAATAAGGGCTACATGCTTATCATGCTCTTGTGCGGACATTTTTAGAATCTTCATACCAATGCCAATAAATATATCCTTTGCTAGTTCTGCTTGATATTCCCCACTTTGCTCTAAATCTGTCAAAATCACAATATTATTTTCATACAAATGTTCAAAAGCTGCCTTAGGACCAAAAAACTCCGTCCCGCACATAGGGTGCGCGCCTACAAAATACTGCCTAAGCCATACGGGTATAGAATCTAAAATATGCGTCTTTGCCCCACCCACATCAATAAGCGTCATATTTTTGCGCACATCTTGTGGCGTAATTTGCGCCAAAATATCTATAATCCCATCAACTGGCACGCTTAAAAACACCACATCACATTGCCACATCTCTTTTAGGCTCACACATTCATCAACAAGCCCTAGATTTAAAGCCTGCTGCGAATGCAAGGCATTTTTATCATAGCCTAAGATTCTATTAATTTCCTTATTATGAATGCGCCCTATTTTTTTAAGAGCCAATCCCATAGAGCCGCCCATAAGCCCTAGTCCAATAATGCCTATTTTCATATTTGCCTCTCTTGCATGTTTGTTTCTTTTAAGTATAAATTACAGCATTTTAGCCATGCTCGCCACAAACGCGCACGCACTCTCACTGCGTAAAATAAGTGTATCATTTAAAGTTATGATTTTTGCAAATCTTGCCCGCTCTTTTGGGCTAAATCCACCCTCTGTGCCAATCATTACGCGCCATATATTATCCCTTATATCTGCCTTTATAGAATCTAAATCCCTGCAATCCTCCCCACCAAAATCAAAAGCGTAAAAATCACTAAATGCCTCGCATATACTCTTAAAATCCTTAAACACATCAAGTTCCATAAGGCTACTACGCCCACATTGCTGGCAAGACTGAATGAGAATATGCTGCATTCTTTGCATATTTAATGTGAAATGTTGCTGGGAATATTGCGCGTAAAAAAAGCTAATGCGCCACACGCCTAGTTCATTTAGCAATGGCAATGCTTTTTCAATCACTTTTGGTTCAATAATTGCCCACAATAAATGCAGGCGTGTAGTTATCACGCTTGGCGCGCTTTTTTTAGAATCTAGGCACAAAGTAAGTAAGTTTTTATGCAGATTCTGTATGGAATATGTGTAGAGCATATCATCTTTTAAATTACGCACATTTATAGCTTCCCCTATGCGCATACGGCGCACTTTAAGCAAATAATGCGTATTTTTAGAATCTAGCTCTATGAGCGCGTCTTTGGCGTTAGGGTGATACAAAAACTGCATTTACACCCACCAAAAAAGTAAAACAAAAAAGAATAAATCTAAAAAATACAAAATCTTGCAAAATTTAATGTAACTCATCATCGCCTCCATACTCGTTCGGCGCGCTACTTTAAGAATGCGTATGCGAAATATCTCTCCAATAAGCACAAAGACACAAAAAGTCATCATCGCAATCATACCAAGATTAAGCTCAAGCCGCCCAAATGCCCATAGATTCACACCACTTAGCACGCTTACAGAAAGGAGGAAGAAAGTAATGGGTGCGATAAACCAAATTTTTTTATTCATCGCCACCAAATTTTTAGCACCAAAGAATAACACTAAGAGATTAAGGATAAATGGCAGTGCAAAAAAGCCAGCAAACACCTTGTGATAAAGCATAAGATTTACAAAAGTATCCTCCAATACGGGAGAGTGAAATTCCTGCATATTTACTCCTTCTTTAATTTAGTGATTTATTATCACTTAAGTTTTTTAACCTCATCTTTAAAAGGATTCCCCATTAAACCACAAGCCGTTGTTCTGCTGAATATGGGCGCACCAAACAGCCTCTTTGAAGTAGAAATATTCCTTAAAAATATGTTTAATGACCCCTTTATACTTGGGATTAAAAATAACTTTTTGCGCAAAATGCTTGCTAGTTTTATCACTAATAGTCGCCTTGAAGAGGCGAAAAAAAATTACGCACAAATCGGTGGCAAATCCCCCCTTATGACACATACAGTTAATCTTGTAAAAAAGCTAAATGCGCTAGATTCTAAGCGGCATTATACTTTTGCTATGCGCTACACACCGCCTTTTGCTTATGATGTGCTAGATGAGCTGCAAAAAAATGGCACAGATTCTATCATACTCTTTAGCCTCTATCCGCAATTTTCCTACACGACTATCCATTCTTCAATCCTTGATGCCAAAGACGCGCTTCAAAAACTGCAGTTTAATCCCACACTCCAAGAGTTTAGCTCATATCATACGCATACAGATTATATTGAATGCATTGTAAAAAGCATTAAAGAGACGCTAGGCACATCAAATGCGAGTGATTTTGTGCTTTTACTCTCAAGCCATAGCCTGCCTCAATCGCGCATAGATGCAGGCGACCCCTATCAAAAACACTGCAAAGCCACTGCCAAAGCCCTAGAATCTGCGCTTTTAGCACAAAATATATGCTTTAAAGAAATAGCCTTATGTTATCAATCTAAAATCGGGCGTATGAAGTGGCTTGAGCCTAGCACAGCACAAAGCATTAAAAAATATAAAAATGAAAAAATCATACTCTTTCCGCTCTCTTTTACGCTAGATAATTCGGAGACAGATTTTGAACTAAGTATTCTATATAAAAATCTTGCCAAACAACTCAATGTCCCTGAATATCGCGTTTGCAAGTGCTTTAATGATAGTGAGCATTTCGCACAAAGCATTATTAATATCATTCAAGGAGGACAAAGTGAAGGCTAAAGCGGCATTACGCACATTTGGGATATGCGCTGGAATTTGTAGTGGCATTATATTTCTAGGCTGTAATGATGAGGGCGAGGTGAAAGTCTCTCAAGGCTCAAATACACAAAAATCGCACATAGAGCAAGCTGAAAGCCTAGATAAAGCAAGCTATGCAGGCTTAGAAGATGTATTTTTAGATACAAAAAATATTTTTGCGGACAAAAATAAAGTAACGCTGCTTGTCTTTGGCAAAAATAATTGCGTATATTGCGATAAATTAAAAGATGATATTAAAGATAATGCCACGCTTAAAAATATGCTACAAAGCCAGTTTGTGCCTTATTACATTAATACAAGCTACTCAAAAGTCCATAATCTCACCTTTGGGGATTCTAAAACTTCGCTAAACACCGCCGCCCTTACAGAATCTTATGTCAAATCCCCTATGCGCCCTACACCTACGCTTGTATTTTTAGATTTTCAGGGCAAAAAAATCTATGAGCTTCCCGGCTATATCCCTAGCAGCCAGCTTTTAATCCTACTAGAATATATGCAATCTCACTCATGGGAAAATAAAAAAGAGGAGCAAATCGCACGCGAAATCAACAACGCCTTCAGTTAGGCTTCACTTCAATAAGGGAAAATAAGGAGAAATAATGCAGATGCTTAAGACACTTTTTTGCTCCATGAAAATGGTGCTTTTGCTTATGGCAGTGTATGCCATAGCCTGCGGGATAGCCACATTTATAGAAAAATTTCACGGCACTATAGCTGCGCGGTATTATGTGTATGATGCTTTTTGGTTTGAAGTGCTGCATTTATGGCTAGCTTTGTGCCTTATTGGCTGCTTTATTACCTCTAAAGCATGGCAAAGGAAGCGATATGCCGCGCTTTTACTACACGCCTCTTTTATTGTGATGATTATTGGCGCGGGGATTACGCGGCATTTTGGGTTTGAAGGCATTATGAGCATAAGAGAGGGGCAAAGTGTGGATTATATCGCGACTAATACGCATTATATTTTTATTGGAGTGAAAGACCCAAATGGACAGGAGCAATCAGCCCAAATCCCCACATATATCGATAATAAAATTAATCGTCCCATAGATTATACTTTTACCTTTTTTGATAAACCGCTAAATATCCGCACTAGCGAGCTAAAAAGCGATGATTTAAGCGGGCTTTACACGCTCACAAGCGATATTACATTTTTAGGTGAGACTTTTCGCACACAGATTCTAAGAGAGGGTGATAGTTTCCCCACTTTAGAACGCATTAGCATACTCCAAACACAAGGCTATAAAATATTTCTCGCGTGGGGCGTGGATAAAATCCCACTTGATTTTAGCATTAGGCTTAAAGCATTTGAGCTTGAGCGCTATCCGGGTTCTAATTCACCCGCTTCTTATGCTTCCGAAGTGGAGGTGCTTGATGGGCAAAATCCTCCGATGCCTTTTAGGATTTTTATGAATAATGTGCTTGATTATCACGGATATAGATTTTTCCAGTCCTCATATTTCCCCGATGAGCAAGGCACGATTTTATCTGTAAATAAAGACCCCGGCAAGCTCCCCACATACATCGGCTATGCTATGCTCATACTTGGAGCTATATGGCTGCTTTTTGATAAAAATGGGAGATTTATGATGTTAGGCAGATTTTTAAAAACACAAAAATTTTTATCCCTCCTTGTCGTGCTAGGCTCTATGCTTGCCTACCCACAATTAAGCTATGCGCAGGCTAATAGCGCGCAAAATACACAAGAAATGGCACAATCCACGCAAGAAGGCGCGCTAGATTCTATAAATACAGAATCTGCAGGCTCTCCAAATGTATCACCCACTCAAGCAGATTCTATAAATCCGCCTATGCAGGATATTCCAGCTATGATAAAGGCTCTGCAAGGCACTACTTTGCTAGCTAAAGACTTTGATAGAATCTTAGTGCAGGATTTTGGAGGGCGCACAAAGCCTATCCACACACTCGCAAATGAATATATCCATAAAATCACGCAAAAAAACACATTTCAAGGGCTTAATCCCACGCAAATCCTACTTGGTATGATTTTTTACCCACAAGAGTGGCAATCTATCCAAATGATAGCGACTAAAAGTCCGCAATTAAGGCAGATTCTAGGCAAAGATGAGGGGCAGAAATATATTGCTTATATTGATGTTTTCACTAAAGATGGGCAATATATTTTGCAAAATTATGTTGAGTCTGCTAATCTCACAAGTCCCGCTTCTCGCAGCACTTTTGAAAAAGATGTCATTAGCGTTGATGAGCGCATTAATTACGCATTTTTAATCTACACCGGGCAGGTGCTTAGAATCTTCCCCGATAGCAAAGCGAGCAATAATCAATGGCTCTATCCGCTTGAAGCCATAAGTAGCGCTGTGGCACAAGCAGATATGCAAAAAGCAAAAAATCTTATGAGTATTTATAAGCAATTTGCAGAGGGTATGCAAAAAGGGCTAGATACAAACAATTGGAGCGAGGCGCTGCAGGCTGTGCAAGGCATTGCTAACTTCCAGCAGCAAAATGGCGCAAGCACGCTTATTTCATCAGCTAAGGTAGATTCTGAAATATGGCTTAATACATATAATCCTTTCTATCAGCTCACTTATCCGTATTTGCTTATTAGCATTGTGCTTTTTATCATCGTGCTAGGTGGGATTTTAAGAAATAAGCCCATGAAGGCTTTAACGCATAAAGTATTTTATATACTGCTGCTTGGGCTTTTTATTTTGCACACCTGCGGGCTTGGCATTCGGTGGTATGTGAGCGAGCATGCACCTTGGAGCAATGCCTATGAATCTATGCTCTATATTGCATGGGCATCTATTTTATCAGGCGTGATATTTTTTAGACGCTCAAATCTCGCGCTATGTGCGGCAAGCTTTCTAGCTGGCATTACGCTATTTGTGGCAAATCTTGGCTTTATGGACCCACAAATTGGCAATCTTGTGCCTGTGCTTAAATCCTATTGGCTTAATATCCATGTTTCTGTCATCACAGCAAGCTATGGATTTTTGGGACTTTGCTTTATGCTTGGGCTTATTACGCTTTTAATGTTTATTTTAAAAGATAAAAAAATCGCACGCATAGAATCTAGCATAAAGCGCATTGATAGCTCTATCCTCTCTCTTAGCGCGCTTAATGAAATGAGTATGATTTTAGGCTTATTTTTGCTCACTATTGGAAATTTTCTAGGCGGTGTGTGGGCAAATGAGTCTTGGGGGCGATATTGGGGCTGGGATTCTAAAGAAACTTGGGCATTAATTAGCATTGGTGTGTATGCTATCGTGCTGCATTTGCGCTTTGTGGTTAAGAGCAATTTGCCTTTCATTTTTGCAAGCGCATCGGTGGTGGCGTTTTTCTCTATTCTTATGACTTATTTTGGGGTGAATTTCTATCTCACAGGTATGCATAGCTATGCTGCTGGCGAGGCTATGCCCGTGCCATTATGGGTAAAGCTCATGGTGGGAGGCATTTTTGTGCTTATTATTATGGCTAGCAGAAACAAAACACTCCAAATGCCCCATTTAAAATAGAATCTAGCCCATAAATACAATGAATTGCAAAGCATACAAAACAGGAAACCTAAAGAACTATAAAAGCGTAGATGCAATGATAGAAGCAATAGAAAATGGGGCTTAGATGAACACGAGCTTGCATATTCTAAGAGATTCTCTAAAAACTTACAGAGACTTGCAAGCTAAATTTAAAAAATTAAGCATTAATTGATATTTCAAGTTAGATTTTTATAATGGTTGTCAAGAATGGCATTATGGCATTTGCATCTAAAGGAGTAAGAAAATGAAAAAATTTGTGTTGTGGCTAGTTGGCATTATTGTCGCCTTACTTGTAATTATTTTCTGTGTGCTTTTCACACCCCCGGGCAATGCCCTCTTAAAGCCCATTATTCAATCCCAAATTGATAAATACGCGCCGCTTAAGCTTGATTTAGACACTTTCGCGCTTAGGTTTTCAAGTATAGATGTAGCCATTAATCACGGCGATAAGATTAATATCACGCTAAATGGCGACTTCTCGCTATTTTCTCAAACGCTTGATTTGCTGCTTAAGGTAAATGCCAAGGATATATCCGCGCTTGGTGAGCTTGTGGATACGCCGTTGCAAGGCTCTTTTATTATTAATACCACAGCAAAAGGCACACTGCAATTACTTGAAATCAACACCACAAGCGATATTGCTAAATCTCTAACCGATATTCGCGTAGTGCTGCAAGATTTTGCGCCAACTTCCATTATAGCGCATATTCAAGATGCTCAAATTAGAGAATTCCTTGCTATGGCTGGCTTGAAGCCCTACGCAAATGGCTCGCTTAACCTTGAGGCTGACATCAAAGGCGATACAGAATTTAATCTTAATGGCAACGCGCTTTTAAGCATTTCGCAAGGCTTAGTTGATAGCGCACTTATTAAAAAAGATTTTGCTATTGAAGTGCCAAAAACTACCTTTGTAACCACACTAAATGCGCTCTTTGATATGGATAAGCTTAAACATGATTTTAACTTTAACGCCAATATTGGTAATATCCACTCAAGCGGGGAAACGCAGCTTAAAACGCTTACCACACTTAGCACTTATGATGTGCAATTAAGCGATTTATCGGCTTTCACACCGCTGGTGGGTATGCCTATACGCGGCAGCTTTGATACCAAAGGTGAAGTCAAAGGCGGGCAAGAATCTTTGGTGATTAATGGCAGCTCAAATCTTGCTAGCTCAAATACGACTTATAATGCCACACTTGTGGAGCTTGCGCCGCAAAATGTGCAGGCAAGCATCAAACATCTTAGAGTAGATACGCTGCTTTATATGATTTATCAACCCCGCTATGCGAATATGAATCTTGATGCAGATTCTGTAGTGAGCGACTTTGATAAGGGCATTTCGACAAAGACAAATCTTACCCTAAAAGGCATTACCAATAATGCTGTAATGAAGCAAGCCCTTGATATGGATATGCCTGATACAAACTTTACATTAAAATCTGCTATTAACCTCAATCAAGGCGTGGGTGAGGCAAATTCGCGGCTAGATTCTGATATTGCTCAAGTGCTTTTACAAAAAACAAGCATTAATCTTAATGATGTGGCTTTTGAAGCCCCTTATGAAGCCATAATCCCTAATCTTAAAAAGCTAAAATTCCTAACAGACATTGAGCTAGCTGGAGACTTTAAGGCTAAGGGCGTGGCAAGATTTAAAGATTCTTTATATGCGGATTTTAATACCCAATCACTAGGCGGGAATATCGATGCAAAGCTAGATAATAACAAACTCACTGCTACTTTAAAAGATGTAAATACCCTAAAACTCTTTGAAATCACGCAGTTAAAGCCTGTGTTTAGCTCCGCTATGAATGGTGATTTAAACTACGACACGCTCACCGAAAAAGGCACGCTTAAAGCGGTTTTAAGCAATGGCAAGCTTATGCCTAATCAAATAACAGAGCTAGCGACAAAATATCTAAAAACTGATATTACTAAAGAGGCTTACGAAGATGCTGGGCTTAATGCTACTATTAACAAAAAGCTTATTACCGCAGATATTGGCTTAAAGAGTGCAAATACTACTATTGCCGCGCAGGGTGCGAGCATAGATGCGGATAAAGGCACGATTAATGCAGATTTAAAAATCCAAATTAAAGATAAATACATTTATCTTAAAGCACGCGACAAGCTTGCCTCGCCTAGCATTAGCATTGATGCTAATGAACTCATTAAGGCAGAAGCTAATAAAGCTATTAGCAAAGGAGCAGAAAAAGCCATAGATAAATACATAAAAGATGATAAAGTAAAAGATGGCGCGCAAAAGCTGCTCAATAATCTCTTTAAATAGATTCTATCATTCCCGCGCTGTTGCTTTTTTATAAAAAGCCGCGCGGTCTTATCTTCGGGCAAGTGAATTGCCCTGCGACGCCTAAAGTATAAAGTTATAGCTGCTTTAAGCATCTATCAACTTGTTTTTTTAGGTTAGATTCTATCATTCCCGCGCTGTTGCTTTGTCTCAAAGAAACTTCGTTTTGTTAGCACAAAAGCCGCAAAGCCTGCATTATAGAATTTTACAAAATGGGATTATTAAGTTTTGCCAAGGCTTTGGAGTATTTAGAATCTAGCGCTTTGGCGCGGTGAGTAATATTTTTAAGCGATAAGTTTGTGCTTTAAGAAAGTCTTAACATTTTCCTAGTAGTAAAATTTCTTTTAAAAAACTCTGTTCAATAAGCTTATTTGTCCAATGCCTACCATTATAAAAAACAGCCCAGTTGTTAAAAATGCAAGGCAGATTTTTTGCCTTTTGCACAGAATCTACAGGCATTAGATTTAGCGTTATATCATTACTTTTACAGTAATCCTGTGCCTCTTCAACGCAGTGCAGGATATAGGGGCATTGCGGCGTGTAGTAAATGCTAAGCTCTTTGCTATCAATTTTCATTTGCTTTGCGGTGCTAGAGAAATAAGGCTTAGCAAAATGCAGCTTATTTTGAGAAAAGCACAAAGCCATTAGCTCATACTCACCCACGCTATCCACGACCTTAAAGCCATATTTAAGCAAAAATTTTTTATCCGCCAAATAGGGCTTTTTCTTTACGCTACTAAGAGCGCAAACCCCAGCTTTACCCTTAAGTTTGGCGTCATTTATGCAATATGTAAGCAAAGCCTTTCCATACCCCTTCCCCTTAAAAGAGCCAGCCACCCAAAGACAATAAATATACAAATAATTCTCCCCCAAAATAGGCACCCAAGCACTCTCTAAAGGTGCATATTCGATAAAAACCTTTCCCCTTACATCGAGTTTGCGAAAAATATGCCCCTCATTTAGCCGCTCTTTAAGCCACGCCTTTTTACTCGCCACACCGCTGCTGTGCTTTTTATCTGCAATAGCACAGCACAAATGCTCTTTGTCAATATTTTCATTTGTCAAATTTATAAAGCACTCGCTCATTTTTCTCCCCATAAATGTGTGGTATTTATACTATCACAAACCACATTAAGATTCTGTATGGGCAGATTCTATAATTCCCGCGCTATTGCTTTTTTATAAAAAAGCCGCGCGTATCTTATCTTCGGGCAAGTGAATTGCCCTGCGACGCCTAAAGTATAAAGTTATAGCTGCTTTAAGCATCTATCAACTTGTTTTTTTAGGTTAGATTCTATAAGCCTGCGAATATAACATATTTTCACACAATCGCTTTAAGCAAATATCTTAAAGGAATATCTTTTGCTTTTTATAAAGCAGATTCTATAAATAAAGGGGTTTTATGCAAAGTGGATATTATAACACCACAGGCGGTATGGTAACGCAATTTAGCCGACTTGATTTAATTTCAAATAATCTAGCCAATCTCAACACCACAGGCTTTAAGCGCGATGATGTCGTTATTGGCGATTATTTAAGGCTTTATGAAACGCACAAAGAACAGCTGCCTATAGAAGACCACACGCGCAAAGCGGCTAAATTTTTAAACCGCACGATGAATCGCGTGCCAATTATTAGCGAGGAATACACCGATAGGAGCGTGGGTAGCCTCGCTCAAACGGATAATCCACTAGATTTTGCCCTGCAAAGCCAAAATGCCTTTTTTGTCATTAAAACCCCCGATGGCATTCGCTACACGCGTGATGGGAGCTTTAATATCGATGCTAGTGGGCGTATTGTAAATAAAGATGGGCATTTGGTGCTTAGTCGTGATGGGCTAGATTCTAATGAGGGCATTACCATTCCCACAGGAATGCACCTTGAGAGCGATAATAATGGCACACTTTATTTGCGCAATATCAATAATGACGCCATTGCCGAGCAGATAAATATCGGCGCGCTTGCAATTGTAGGCTTTGAAAATCCGCGCTATCTTAAAAAAGTGGGCAAAAATCTCTATGAATACCCAAGCGAGCGCCTGCAAGAGCGAGATATTATGCAAAATAGTGGTATCATTGCGCAAGGATTTTTAGAAAAAAGCAATGTCAATGCCGTGCAGGAGATGACTTCACTGATTGAAACCAATCGCCTTGTGGATATGTATTCTAAAGTGATGAAAAGCCATATGGACGAACTGAATACTGAAGCTATCACTAAGCTTGCTGTGCGCGCATAATAAAGGATAATCATGCAAGATTACCGCCAAGGCATTAAGGAGCTGCTTAATTGCTTTGAATACATCAAGCGCTATCATACAGATATGCTAGATTCTATAGCCATTATGCTTGAAATGTTTTGGCTAAAAAGGCATTCGCCCGCATTTATAGAATCTCTTATCCACCTTGCTGCAAAGCGTAAATTTATCCACGATGAATGCGCCGCTGCGCTTAAAGACGCCTTTGGTGAGGAGCTTTACACGCCGCTTAATCCAAGCTCTAATTTACTAAAAATCCTTAAAGTCATTATGGCAAATGACGCTTCTAATCACACTATTGAGGAATTTTTGCACATTATCACGCAGAAAAAAACTATCCATAAGCTTTACTCCTACTCCACGCCACTAGAGGTAAATGAACTGCTTGTGGGCTTACTTGATATTACAGAATCTCAAAGCGTGTATAACCCTTGCTATGGTATGGGCAGCCTCTTTTTTGCCATTGCTAATTATGCACATAGTTTTGAGCTTTATGGTGAGGAGCTAGATGCTTCTTTGTCGCGCATTGCAAAAATTATTTGCAAAATTTTAGATTTAAACTCACAGCATTTATTGCTTAATAATATCCTTAAAAACGCGCAATTTAAATACCAAAGATTTGATAAAATTATTTGCAATCCTCCGCTTGATAGCCATATTGGCACGCAGTTTCTAAAAGAAGATGAGCGCTTTGCTACTTATGAGACACTTATTAAAACCTATCCCGAGCTGCTTTTTCTCATTCACTCCCTCTCCCACTTAAAGGATAAGGGTGTATTTATCTTGCGCACGCAGACTTTAATTAAATCTTCACTTGAAGTCAAGCTGCGTGAAAGGCTCTGCGAAGAGGGTTTGATAGAATCTATCATCGAGCTGCCTAAAAATATCTTTCCACATCAAACGCATGAATTTTCTATCATCGTGCTTTCTCAACACAACAAAGCCATTTTGCACATTAATGCCAATGTGCCGCACTTTTACCGCAAAGACGGCAAGTATAATCGCCTTATTAATTTAAAAGAAATATTGCATATCTATCATCACAAAATCACAGGTCAATACTCCGCTCTAACGCCGCTTAAAGATATTGACAGGAGCGATTTAAGTGTGGGGCGATATATTAAAAAGCCACTCTCTCATCATAATAACCACACGCCCATTAGCGCGCTAGGCATAAGCGTATTTCGCGGGCAGCGCGTCTATGGCAGCGCTAAAGATGAAAAAATTACCTATTTTGATTTGGGCATTGCGGATTTTACTGATTTTGGATTCTGTGATGAGTTTTCTATCCAAAGACTTAAAGGCGAGGCGCACAAAGTGCATAAATATAGCCTAAAGCCCTATGATATAGCCCTATCAATCCGCGGCACAACGCCCAAATTTACCATTCTAAGCCCGCAGATTAAATCCCTTAGAGTGGTAGCAAATGCAGGCATTATCATTTTGCGCTCACCTAGCGCAGAGGTAGCCATAGGTATTTATTGCTATTTATTTTCCACGCAAGGGCAGAAGATTCTAAGCAGTATTTATGAGCGCAATCTAGGCAGCATTAATCCTCCTGATTTAGAGCAGCTGCCTATTCCTAATGATTTTATGCAAGGTGCGCAAGAGCGATTTAAGCGTATAGAATCTTATGCCCTTGAATTACGCAATATTCAATCTAAGCTCCAAGAGTTAAGAGATGAATATTAAGCACGCTAGCCTTGCAAATATCACTTATGGCAATAATGTAAATATCATTATGCCAAGCAATCTCTATGGCTGCACGCTTGAAGATGATGTGTTTGTGGGACCATTTTGCGAAATCCAAAGCGATGTGCTTATTAAAGCCCGCACGCGCATTCAATCTCATAGCTTTATTTGCTCGCTTGTGGAGATTGGCACAGATTGCTTTATAGGACATGGCGTGATGTTTATAAATGATAAATTTTCACAAGGCTATCCCGCGCAAACACAGAATCTATGGGAGCAAACGCGCATTGGCAATCGCGTGAGCATTGGCTCAAATGCTACCATTTTGCCTGTGTGTATTTGCGATGATGTCGTTATTGGCGCGGGAGCTGTGGTTACGCGCTCAATCACACAAAGTGGATTCTATATTGGCAATCCTGCACGATTTTTGCGTCCCTTAAAGGGCGCGCTATGAATATGCCTAAACACATTGCTATGATAATGGACGGCAATGGCAGATGGGCAAAAGCGCAAGGCAAAAAGCGCACACAAGGGCATAAAGAGGGAGCAAAAATCGTGCGCGATGTTACACAATGGTGCGCAAATAAACATATTCCATATCTTACGCTCTATGCCTTTTCAACTGAAAATTGGAAAAGACCCAAAATTGAAGTAGATTTTTTAATGAATCTCTTAGAAAAATATCTCCATAACGAACAGCCTATGTATATGAAAAACCATATACGATTTCGCGCTATAGGCGATATTAGCATCTTTAGCACCACGCTTAAAAATGCCATTTTAGAATTGGAGCATATCACGCAAAATCACACTAATCTTACACAGATTCTAGCCCTAAATTATGGCTCACATGATGAAATAGCACGCACTTTTATCAAACTTGCCAACACGCTCTCTCCCACACACCTAGCTGCCCTTAGCACATCTGAAGTGATAGATATGATTAATGCTAATCTTGATACTGCCACACTCCCTGATGTAGATATGCTTATTCGCACAGGTGGGGAAAAACGCATATCAAACTTTTTGCTTTGGCAGGCAAGCTATGCAGAATTATTCTTTACCTCCACTTTATGGCCTAACCTACGCACGCAAGAGCTAGATTCTATGCTAGAGGATTTTATGCAGCGCAAAAGAAGATTTGGGGGCTTATAACGCACTAGTTTAAATACTGCTTAACCTTTGGGAAATGCGTTAGATTCTATTTGTAAAAAAGTGCTACAAATGCTGTTTTTATATGATTTTAAAGGATTAAAAATGGATTTAGAAAGTCTTAAAAGTGCCTATCCCAAAGCGCTTTCATATCATATTGGCGGTAAAGTTGGTATCACACCACGCAAACCCTTACACTCTATTGATGAGCTAGGATTAGCCTATACGCCCGGTGTTGCAGTGCCTTGCAAACAAATTGAGGCAGAGCCGCTTAGCGCGTATGACTACACCTCAAAAAGCAATCTAGTAGCTGTTATAAGCAATGGCACAGCTGTGCTTGGGCTTGGCGATATAGGAGCATTGGCGAGTAAGCCTGTAATGGAGGGCAAGGCGATTTTGTTTAAAACTTTTGCAAATGTCGATGCCTTTGATATTGAGGTAAACGAGAAAGATATTGATAAGTTTGTAGCCGTGGTTAAAGCCATTTCGCCCACTTTTGGAGGCATTAATTTAGAGGATATTAAAGCGCCAGAGTGCTTTGAGATTGAAAAGCGCTTAGTCAATGAGCTTGATATTCCAGTCATGCACGATGACCAGCATGGCACGGCTATTATTTCTACTGCGGCTATTATCAATGCACTTTATCTTGTGCATAAAAAATTAGAGGATATTAAAGTAGTGGTTTTTGGCGCAGGCGCGGCAGCCATAGCGTGTGCGAAAATGTATAAGGCTTTGGGCATAAAACACATTATTATGTTTGATTCTAAAGGCGCGATTACAGAGCAAAGAAATGATTTAAATGATTTGAAAAAAGAGTTTGTGTGCAAAGGGCATTATCCTACCTTTAAAGATGCGCTTAATGGTGCAGATGTGATACTTGGGCTATCAAAGGCTGATTTATTAAAGCCAGAGGATATTATGGGTATGAATGAATCCCCACTCATCTTTGCGCTAAGCAACCCCACACCAGAGATTATGCCAGATGTCGTAAAAAAAGCACGTCCTGATGCTATTGTCGCCACAGGGCGAAGCGACTTCCCTAATCAAATCAATAATGTGCTAGGCTTTCCTTATATCTTTAAGGGCGCGCTCAAAGTGCGAGCAAGCAAGATTAATGAAGATATGAAATTTGCTGCCGCGCATGCGTTGGCAAATTTGGCTAGAGAGCCTATCACGCAAAAACTTGAGGGCATTTTAAAGAAAAAAGTAAGCTTTGGCAAAGAATACATTATCCCCTCTGCCTTTGATGAGCGACTTGATGAAGTGGTCTCAAACGCTGTAGCAGAGGCAGCTATCAAAAGTGGCGTGGCAAGGATTTAACCATTTACAAGACCGCGCGGCTTTTGTGCTAGCAAAAGCAACAGCGCGGAAATTAAAGCCCTAGCAAGATTTTATAATCCCATTTTGCAAGATTCTATAATGCAGGCTTTTATACTTGGCATAGCTTACATGCGCATTTGCGGAGAGTTTAACAAATTTCCTTTTTGTCCAATCCACCACAAAGTCCCCCACACCCTTGCGTGCAGCATACAGCCCAACTAGCATTTGCGCACTTTTGTCAATTACCGCATTTGGCGGCATTTGCTTCCCACAATGAATAATTAAATGCGCGCTTGGCACATCTTTTATATGAAACCACAAATCCTCCGCCCGAGCAGATTCTAAAATCTTTTGATTTTCCCTAGCATTGCGCCCAAGGCTAATTTTAAAGCCATCAATAAATATATGTTCACTCTCTTTTGCGCGTGGGGCGAGCTTTTCACGCTCAAAGCCTAGTATCCCAAAGCGCTCCACAAAGGCAATTTTATCGCTTAAAAAAGCAATTTTATCTTGCAGATTCTGTATTTGCTTATGCAGGTGCTGTGCTTTTTTGTGATATTTTTTACTTTGAGCAAAATACCAATTCCCCGCCTCTTGCAAATCTCTAGCGTGCGGGGGCAACTCTAAATGCCATAGCATGCCATTAAAATCAGTGATATCAATGGCGCTTGCTGTGATTTTATGCGTGGGTAAAGTGTGCAGTGCGCCAAAAAGCACCTCGCCATAAGCAGCATACATCTTAGCAGATTCTATAAGTTTCTCACTCTGTGGGAGCGCATTAAGCGCACTTTGGAGCATATCACGCTTATGGGTTAAATCCTTTATAACTTGCAGTTTTTTAGCCTCATACAAAGCCACATAGCGCGTGTCATAATGCGCATGCAATGCATCTAAAGTCTGCTTCATACCTAAGGCAGGTGTAATTTTTGCATCTTTTGGTTGTGGCAAGGGCTGCAAAGGCTTACCTACGCGCACATCACGCCATGATTTAGTCTGTGGAATATGGCGCAAAGCCTCAATCACCACCAAATCCCCATCGCATAAAATCACATTTGTGTGCTTGCCTGTGAATTCGCACATTAGCCAAAAATGGCGCGATTTATACTGCTCTTTTTGTGCAAGCAAAAATTGCAAGATTCTATTCTCTCCATCTACGCGCACTTGCATAATAGCGCTGTTAGTGGTGCATTGAGCGAGTTTATTATCAAATGGTGCGCTAAATTTATGCTCGACAAATAGTTCATGCCTACTCATAAAAATCCCGCTATGAGCGCGTGTCATATCAAAATACAAGCAATGAGATTTACGCGCACTATCCTCACACGCGCACATAAAAAGATTTTCCTCCACGCGCCTAAAGCATTGCAAATAACGCATATCTTGCAAATACGCGCTCACACCTTTAAGCAAGCCTAGATTCAATGCCTATCCTTTGGCTTTGTCTAAATGCGTTCTTGCAAACTCTAAGGCTTCAGGCGTGATATTTGCCCCACTAATAATGCGCGCTATCTCTTTTACTCTGCCTTCATAATCAAGCTTAGTAATTACGCTTGTTGTGCCATTTTTTGACACAAGATAGTGATTATCCGCTAAGGAGGGCATATGCGTTTGGTGCGAGATAGCAAAGATTTGATAATCATGGGAGAGCATTTTAAGAATCTGCGCCACGCCCTCACTCTCCTCACCGCTCAAATTCGCATCAATCTCATCAAGCACCAAAATCCCACTGCGCGGCTCAAGCTGCGTATCAACACACATAAGTGCTAGCCGCAAGCGATTATACTCACCAGATGAAAGCACGCCCACATCGCTTTCCCCTAGCATTATCTCACATTGACTTATGCCAGAATGTCCCATTGGCACGCTTTTAAGCACTATATGACTTGGCTTTAATTTAAGCTGCTCACACAAAGCATTAATGCGCTCATTTAAAAGTGGCGCAAAATGTATGCGGTTTTCGTGCAGTTTTTTGGCATTTGCCTCACATTTTTGGGTTAAAGCGGCTTCTTTTTTTTGCAAAGATTGCTTATCAAAGGCAAGATTATCATACGCTACGAGCTTTGCCTTTTGCTCCTCTAAATATGCTAATGCCTCCTTTACGCCGCCAAATCGCCGATTAAGCTCGCTTAGGGCTGCAAGTTTATCAAGGATTTCTTCTGTATTTAGCTCCTCCAAATCGCCCAAGCGCTCCTCTTGACGCTCTAAAATCGCCTCAAATTCATTTAATCCCTCAACCAAACTAGGGCATGGCTCATCAATAAGATTTAAAAATTCCTCAAGCTCCCCCCTTAGCTCCAAAGCCTGCCGCACTTTGTAGATATGCTCTTTAATTTTTTCTTGCTTGGAGAGCATTTTTTTTAATGCCAAAAGCTCCTCATACTGCCCCTCTTTTGGGTTTATAGATTCTATCTTAGCAATTTCAAAGGCTGCAAATTCCTTTAAATGCGCGATATTAGCTTCCTTTTGCGCTATATCTTTAAGCTCATCTCTTATGTGTATAAGGGTTTTAAAATCCGCCTCATATTCGCTTAGAATCTGCCTATGTGCGCTATCTTGTTGGGATATAAAGATATCTAAAATTCTTAAAATATTTGCTCCCTTTAGCTCATCTGCGCCCTTTGTGCTAATGTGTTTAGCAAAGCCAGAGACAATCTCATAGAGCTTTTTTTTGGAGCTTGAGCTATGATTTATAAAATAGCGCGTTTTGTCTTTTTTAAGAATACTTAGCACTATTTCATTATCCTCCTTATCATCTATGCCATATGATGCCAAATCACAATTAAGATTTTCTATAGCGATGTTTGCTTCAATCAAATCTGCATTGCTCTCTTTAATGCCTAAAATTGCCAGCAAAGAATCCATAAACACCGACTTCCCACTCCCGCTAGCACCGCTAAAGACATTAAATCCCCCCTGCATATATAATTCTATGTCATTAAAAGCGGGGGATTTGTGGATTAGAATGCGCCCGACCATTTGCCTTAACTCCTTTTTAAACTTTTGCCTATTTTTAGAATCTAGATTCTATATTTTGCGCCAATATATCTCTTAATCCTCTTCACCCCATTTAAATTTTTCTTTCAAAACGCTAAAGTAATCTCGTGTGCGTGGATACATAAGCGTAGCACTCTGGGAGAGGGCTTGAATTTTAATCCTATGGCTTGGCATAATATCAATCATTTCTTGCCCATCAATGATAAGCTTTGCGCGCGATTTAGCGGAAAATTCTAGCACAAATTCATCACTTAACACCAAAGGACGCTGCGTGAGCGAATGGGGCGCAATGGGAGTGAGCAAAATATTGCGACAATAAGGATAAATCACAGAGCCACCTGCGCTAATATTATACGCTGTTGAGCCTGTGGGCGTGCCGATAATAAGCCCATCACAACTATAAGTATTAAAATGCGCACCATCAATGCTTGCATCAATGCGCACCATACCGCTTAAATCATGCTTTGAGATAAGAAATTCATTGATGGCAATAAGCGTGTGGGAGGGCGTTATAGAATCTGCTTTAAATACCTGCGCTTGCAAGACTAAATGATGTTGCAAAGAGTAGTCCCCACTTTTAAGTGCGGGGATAAAAGTATGCAAATGCTCTGGCATAAATGCCGTTAAAAAGCCAAGCCTGCCTGTGTTTATGCCCATACAAGGCAGCCTATACTCAAAAGCACGGCGCAGCATAGCAATGAGCGTGCCATCACCCCCTAAACTAAAGAGCGCATCGCAACGCGAGATGATGTGATGAAAATCCTGCCCCAAAAGCTCAATCATACCTCCGCTTATACTCTCTAGCATTACTTCAATGCCCGCATTATCTAGCTCCTCGCGTATTTGTAAAAATACTCCCTTAAGTTCAGGGCTTGAGGGGCGCAGGATAATGCCAACTTGCGTAATGGGCTTATTAAGATGGCTCATTCTTTCCTCTTAATGATTAAATTTATAGGCAAAAATTGTAGCAGAACTCTTATAACGCGCGTATAATGCGCTACTTCAGGCATAAAACAACTAATATAGCATTACTCCACATAAAAAGCACGCACAACAAAACCCCTTTGCTCCGCTCTCTGTTGGCTTAGTCCCTCAAATACAGCCACGCTTGGCATTTGTTTAGCGACAATTTGAATAGCTTCTTTAGCGCGAAAGCTCGCAAGCCCCTCTTGTTTGAGCTCTGGGCTTAAACCCGCATAGGGTAAATTATCCACGATGCCAGCAATTTCAAAGGCTACAATTTTATTATCTTCTTTCACCATATCTGTAATGCCGCTATTTAGCTCATTGAGACAATCTTTTGGCATTCCCCAACGCCCAAGCTTCATACTTTTGCAATGCGCGACAATTTTATCTTTTGGCTTAATAGAATAGCGTAGCTTCATAGGCAGGCTCTCCTGCTCTTTTTGCAGCGATTGACTTTGCGCTTTTAGGCGCTCAATTTGTGAATCTTTAGCATCAAGTTGCGATTGCTTTGCCATAGCGTCCTGCTCTAAGAGCTTAGATTCTATATTTTTGCTCGCCTCTTCAAGCGATATATTAGAAAACGCCACCATATAGTAGTATATTCCGCCTAGTATTGCTAAAAGCACGAATGCAAATCCTAGCAAATAAAATTTGGCTTTTGATGTTTTTTTCTCCACGCTACACTCCTTGTTTGCGCTATTTTATAGAATCTAGACTTTTTAAAAAGCTCACATCGCCTAAATATTGCAAGCTAGATTCTATAAAAGTGACTTGGTAATCTTTACCTTAAGGCAAGACAGCAAAAAATATTCCAACCCCTTGCTTTTTGATACCATTACGCGCTACAATAACGCTCTCCAAAAAGGCTTTCGTGTAAGGCATTCATTTAGACTTCTCTTAACTTCTTGTCTAAATCATTTTCATTCATAAGGATTGCTTAATGTTTCAGTCATTTAGGCAAAAATATTTGGTGCATTTTTGGGATACGGGCAAAGGTATGATTGCGCTTGGCATTATTAGCGCGGCGTATTTTGGGCTTTTTGGCGGCGTGTGGGCTGTAACAGGCGAGATGACGCGATGGGGTGGAGAATTTTTAGAACTCTTTGGTATGGATTTAAGCTCATATAGTTATTACAAAAAGCAAAATCTTAATGGCACACCTCTCACGCGCACAGATGGGCTTATGCTCATTGGTATGTTTATTGGCGCGCTCGTAGCAGCGCTATGGGCAAATAAAGTTAAATTTCGCCTCCCTGCGAGTAATGTGAGAATCTTTCAAGCCATTGTGGGCGGGATTCTATCAGGCTTTGGCGCAAGACTTGCCTTTGGCTGCAATTTGGCAAATTTTTTCACCGGATTGCCTTATTTTTCCCTGCATACTTGGGTTTTTACTATTTTTATGATACTTGGGATTTATATAGGCGTGAAAGTGTGCAATATGCCCTTTTTCAAACCCCGCGCAACATTGCAAAAAAGCAATGGCACAAGCGCACACATCGCCCCTAGCCCTGCGCGCGCTAAGAGGCATTTTGTGTATGGGTGCATTGTGTTTGCGCTATTTATTGTGTGGTTTATCTATTTAGTTACGCATAATCCTGCTCTTGATGTGAAAGTCAAACAAAGCCTGCTCGCGCTTGCACTGCTTTTTGGCTTTGTGTTTGGCTTTATTATCTCGCGTGCGCAAGTGTGCTTTACCTCATGTTTTAGGGATTTATTCTTATTTGGGCGCTCTATTGCCACACAAGGCGCGATTGTGGGTATGATAGCTGCCTCTTTGCTAGCTTTTTGCTTTATGCTCTTAGGTCATCAAGCAAAGGTAGTAGATATTAGCCTAGGCGTGGTTATTGGCGCATTTTTATTTGGCTTTGGCATTGTCTTTGCTGGAGGTTGCGAATGCGGCTGGGCATATCGTGCGTGTGAGGGGCAGACACACTTTATGATTGTGGGTATAGCAAATGTGCTTGGCACGATGATTTTGGCTTTGAGCTATGATTATTTCCCGCAGAGCATTAAAGAGGGCGCAAAAATTAATCTCTTGCAAACATTTGGCGCGCTTAATGGCTTTGGCATATCGCTGCTGCTTTTTGTTATAACGCTCATACTAGTGAGTGTATATAAATATAAATTTTTTAAAGCAAAGGTTTAAAGGGAGGCTATTTTATGGAGATTACTTATACGCTTAATTTACAGGGTGAGGCTTGCCCTTATCCTGCCATTGCAACACTTGATGCACTGCCTGCACTCAAAAGCGGGGAAATTTTAGAAGTGCTGTGCGACTGCCCGCAGAGCATTAACTCAATCCCGCATGATGCGACTTCTAGGGGATTTGAAATGCTTGCCATTGAGCAAGATGGTCCTACTTTGCGCTTTGTCATTAAAAAGCCTTAAGAAAGCTTATTGCTTTCATATTTTCACTTTACCGCGCTGCGGCTTGCTCAAAAAGCCCGCGTGGTCTCACACTTACATCACTCAATCAACTTCCAAAATTATAAGGCTAGATTCTATATTTTATGGCGCTATTTTGTCATTTATAGAATCTACGCGCCCACTATTTAAAAAATACTTGAAAAATGCTTCAAAAATTTTAAACTTTATCGAAACTTAATTAATTCTCATATAAGTTTTAGTGATATATAATGCACCTATCTCATTTTAGGAGGTAAATTATGGAAAGCATTTTTAAGATTGAAATTATCACGCGCGCTGAAAAGCTTAGTGCTTTGAAAGATGCACTAGCTCAAAAGGGTATCAAGGGTATGACGGTGAGTAATGTAATGGGTGCAGGCAACCAAAAAGGCAAAACAGAAATCTATCGCGGGAGTGAAACGACTATTGATTTGCTCCCTAAAATCCGCATAGAAATTATTGCTAAGCAAAGCCATGTCGATGAGATTGTCTCTATTGCTAAACAGACGCTAAATACGGGCAAAGCGGGCGATGGCAAGATTCTTATCCAGCCTTTGGCTAATGTGATTAGAATCCGCACAGGGCAGGAGGGCGAGGACGCCATTTAGTGGGCTTTGGTTGATTAAATGGCGCAAAATATAGAATCTAGATTCTATAAACGCGCTTTAGACGCTTATTAAAGGCTAGATTCTATAACAAATTTGAGCAAGAATGAGGCAAAACCTAAATACAAAAGGAGTAAAAATGAAAGCAATACTTATCTTTTTTCTGTGCTGTGTGTGTGCATTTGGCGCAGAGGGCGAGTTTGTAGCGGTTGATGTGCTGTTTGTTATGGCTTCATCGGCTTTAGTGTTAATGATGACGCCCGCTCTTGGGTTGTTTTACGCGGGTATGGTGAATAGACGCAATGTGCTAAGCACTACTTTAAATAGCATTATGCTCTTTTCTGTGATTGCATTGCAATGGGTAATTATCGGCTATACGCTTGCTTTTGGCGATGATATTGGGCTACTTATTGGCAATCTTAAACATCTTTTTTGGGCAAATGTTGAGGGCGCGCATGGCAGCATTCCGCAAATAGAATTTGCCTTTTTTCAAATGCTTTTTGCCATTATCGGCGCGGCTATTATCACAGGCTCGATAGTGGAGCGTATGCGCTTTGGCATTTTGCTGCTTTTTATTCTGTGCTGGAGCACTTTGGTGTATGATGTATTAGCACACTGGGTGTGGGGAAATGGCTGGCTTGTGAAAATTGGCTCTTTAGATTTTGCAGGTGGTGGTGTCGTGCATATCGCCGCTGGCGTGGCTGGGCTAGTGGGGTGCATTATGCTAGGCAAGCGCACCTTTTCTCAAGGGCTTTTACCCCACTCATTGCCGCTATCTTTCATCGGCGCGGTGCTATTATGGATAGGCTGGCTAGGCTTTAATAGTGGAAGTGCGCTTAGTGTAGATTCTATCGCGCTTAATGCCTTTATCACGACCAATTTTGCCGTTGTTGGCGCTATGCTTTCATGGATGATTATTGAATGGGTAAAATATGGCAAACCCACACTGCTAGGCAGCATTACAGGCATTGTAGCAGGACTTGTGGCAATCACGCCAGCAGCAGGCTTTGTAACGCCCTTTGCAAGCATAATTATTGGCTTATGCGCCTCGCCCATTTGCTTTTTTGCTATCAGTTATTTGAAGTCAAAGCTAGGCTATGATGATACGCTTGATGCGTTTGGGCTACATGGCATAGGCGGTATTTGGGGTGGTATAGCCACAGGGCTTTTTGCCACAAGCAGCGTTAATGAGCTTGTCAAAGAAGAGGCAGCGGGCGAGGGATTATTTTATAGCGGAGATTTTTCACTACTACTTGTGCAAATAGTGGCTATAGTTGCCTGTTTTGCGCTATCTGGCATAGTGAGCTTTATCATTTTAAAAGTTATTAGCCTTTTCACACCTTTGCGTGTAGATATAGCGCAAGAAGAAAATGGCTTAGACCAAGCCCTACATGGCGAAATCGCATACCGCTAGCTAGTTTCTATCATGTCCGCGCTATTGCTTTTTATAAAAAGCCGCGCGGTCTTGCAAATGCAAGCAAAGCTCACATTTGCGCCTAAAGCATAAAGTTATAATCTGCTTACGCAGCTTATCAACTTGTTTTTTAAGGTTAGATTCTATAATGCCGCGGCTATTGTGCTTGCGCGCTGTGCGGTCTTGGCTGTAGGCAAATGAATTGCCCTACGCACCCTTTAAAGTGTAAAGTTATTGTTTTTTAAAGCTAGATTCTATAATTTATAGAATCTAACCTATTTTAAAGTGTGGCTAACTACAGCACCTTTGCTTTTGCCACTTCTTTGTAGGTCTCAAACACATCGCCCACTTTCACATCATTATAATTCTCCAGCATAATGCCGCACTCATAGCCTTTTGAAACTTCTTTCACATCATCTTTAAAGCGCTTAAGCGAAGCGATAGCGCCTGTATGCACAACCACTCCATCACGAATAAGCCGCACTTTAATGCCCCTTTGAATGCTCCCATCGACCACCATACACCCAGCGATAACGCCCACTTTAGCGATATTAAATGTCTCACGCACCTCCGCTTGCCCTGTGTTTTCCTCCTCAAAAATAGGCGACATCAGCCCACCAAGCAGCGATTTAATATCATCAAGCAATGTATAAATAATCGAATAAGTCTTAACCTCAACACCAAGTTCCTTTGCCTTTGCTTTCACACTCCCAGTTGGGCGCACATTAAAGCCTAGAATAAGGCTATTAGCGCTAGTAGCGCATAATGCTATATCGCCCTCGCTAATCCCGCCTACGCCAAAGCCGATGATATTAATGCGCACCTCATCATTGCTAAGCTTCTCTAAACTTGATTTAATCGCCTCAAGGCTGCCTTGCGTATCAGCCTTAATGATGAGCGGCAAGCTTTTAAGATTGCCCTGCGCGACCATTTCACCAAGCTCATCAAAAGTAACTTTCGTGCTTTTGCTTAATTCTTTTTGGCGCAAATACAAGGCGCGCTTTTGGGCGTATTCACGCGCAATAGTATCATTATCCACACTTTGTAGCACCGCGCCCGCGCTTGGCACTTCAGATAAACCTGTAACCACCGCCACGCCAGAGGGATAAAGTGCTTTAATATTTTGCCCCCTATCATCAAGCAAGGCACGCACGCGCCCAAAAGCTGTATCCGCCACTACAGAATCTCCCACATTCAGCACGCCTTGCTGCACGATGATAGTCGCCACAGGACCCCTACCCTTTTCTACGCTTGCTTCAAGGATAATGGCTTGTGCGTTGCCCTCATGTGAGGCTTTAAGCTCTAAAAGCTCTGCTTGAATGAGAATGGTCTCAAGCAAATGCTCCACGCCATCCCCACTCTTAGCAGATATAGGGATAAACTCATATTCCCCGCCCCATTCATTTGGGGTAAATCCAAGCTCCGCACACTCGGCTTTAAGCTTATCGGGATTAGCATTTTCTTTGTCCATTTTATTCATCGCAATAATAATTTGCACATCTGCGGCTTTGGCGTGATTGAGCGCTTCAATGGTTTGCTGCTTTACGCCATCATCTGCAGCAATCACAATAATAGCAATATCCGTAACCTGCGCGCCGCGACTGCGCATTTGCGTGAATGCCTCATGTCCGGGCGTGTCAATAAAGCTAATTTGCTTGCCATTTTTCTCTACCATATACGCGCCGATGTGCTGCGTGATGCCACCTGCCTCACCGCTTGCTACGCGCGAATTGCGGATATAATCAAGCAATGAAGTTTTACCATGGTCTACATGCCCCATAATCGTAACCACCGGTGGGCGCTCAAACTTTGGCGTATCTGCGCTTAGGCTAGATTCTATAATGTTATATTCTGGGCTATCTTGGATAGAAATATCAAGCTCAAATTCATCGCTTAAAATCTCAATCACATCGCGCTCTAAAAAGTCATTTTTAGTTACCATAAGCCCGAGATTAAAAAGCACCTTAATCACTTCTTTAAGCTCTACTTTCACAAGCTCAGCAAACTCATACACGCGGATTTCTGCGGGGATAGCAATAGGACCTTTAATTTTATCCACATTTTTAGCCACTTTTGGCACTTTGCGCCGCTTGCCACCGCGCTTAATGCTGCCCTCATTCATCCATGGATTTTTACGATGAATATGCACGCGCTCGGTAATGGCTTGACGGATTTGATTTTCCTCCTCCTCGTCGCGCACCTCGCGTTCATTTAAGTCAAAGAGCATAATCTCATCTTGCTCCTCATCATAATCAAAAGTAATATCCCTGTCATCTAAAATATGCATTTTCTGGTCTGTGTGCTTATGCGCGACCTTAGGCTTTGGCTTATCTTTTTTAGTTTTTTTAGGCTCATCTGTGGCTTCGGTATTGGCAAATAGCTCCTTGTAGCTTAGTGTAGCCTTTTTGCTCTCCTCTTTTTTAGATTCTGTGCTAGATTCTGTAGATGCTTTGCTTTCATTTTTGCGCACAATACGCAAGCCTACTTTAGGCTTTGGCTCATCTTGTGGTTTAGGCTCTAATGTCTCTATCTTAGCTGCTTTTGTCTCTGTGGGCTTCTCCTCTTTTGACTTAGTGGCTTTGCTAGTTTTACTTGCCTGCGTGCTTTTTTTAGGCTTTTTCTCCTTTGTCTCTTCAACGGGGGGTGCGTATGAATTTATGCCCGTGGTAATAAATTCATAGAGCGCAGCGGCTTGCTCTGCGGGAATTGAGCTTGAGGGGGATTTAACCTTAAGCCCCATTTCTTTGGCTTTTTCATACGCATAGCCTGCGTTTTTACCAAATTCCTTTCCTATCTCTGATAATCTTACTTTCTCCATAGATTCCATATCTCCTTTAAATGCAACGCGCATTCTGGTTTTAGCTTCTTTATTTTGATAATTGCCTGAAATGTTTTGGGCTGCTCTAAGCACTCCGCACACACATAAAAACTCCGTCCTCTCCCGCTAAAGCTCCATAGGGAATAACCATCACTTTGTAGTCTCAAAAGCTCCTTTTGATAAAATCTCTTTTTGCACTTCACGCACATACGCGTTTGCTTGGGCTGCTTCATCGCATTATACCTTAAAGATTCTATAATTCTCTTAGGCACGCGCCCATGTTGTCAAAATCTAGCTCAAGCACACGGAATTTTGGGAATTCATCACGCAATTTTAGAGCTAAATTCGCACTATCATCTTTGTAGCAGATATTTAAAAAAGATGAGCCGCTGCCCGAAAGCGTGCTTAAAAGCGCGCCATGCTCTAACGCAATTTTGCGCACATTAAAAAGCACAGGCAAGCTTTTCATGCGCACATCTTGATGAAATCTATCCGCACTAGCCGCGCGCAGCAAATCCCACTTTTGCGTGATGAATGCAGCACTTAGCATACATGCGTGAGAGAGGTTAAACACTGCATCTTTAGTGCTGTATTTTTTAGGCAAGGTGCGGCGCGAATAACGCGTGGAGATAGTCATATTAGGGATTACCACTACGGCTTTAATCTCTGGGGGCAGGCTTGCTTGAAAGCTCACTACTTGCGTGTTTTTTTCTGGTATTTTTTTAGCATTTGTCCTAGATTCTGTATGTTCTAGCATAGCGATATTAAATCCCCCATAGAGTGCTGGCGTGATGTTATCGGGGTGATTTTCATAATGCAAAGCAAGATTTAACATCTCTTGTTTATTAATGGGCTTTTGCATAATATGATACGCACTCATAATCGCGCCAATAATCACTGCCGAGCTTGAGCCAAGCCCGCGTGAAATGGGTATGCAATTATGAAAGCTAAATTTGAAATTATCCTTAGGGTATTCATGCAGCGCTAAAATGTCATTAAAAATTTTGACAAACACATTATCCACGCGCAACTTTACGCGCTCTTTGCCCTCCCCTGAAATATGAATACTACTTAGCCTAGCAGGCGTGATACTAAAGGTATTATAAAGCCCAAGCGCCAAGCCTAGCGTATCAAAGCCCGGTCCCAAATTAGCACTTGTAGCGGGGACGGATATAACCAAATGCAACTCCTAGTGAAAATCTAAAAATAGCATTATAATGATTTTTTGATTGATTTTGCATTAGATTCTATAATTTCCACGCTATTGAGCTAAAGCTCCGCGTGGTCTTACAAATGTAAGCAAAGCTCACATTAGCCCTCAAAGAATAAAGTTATAGCTAGCTTTGTGCGTCCTCCACAATGTTAATAATCGTATTAGCCACGCGGCGCGCAGTCTTATCAAGGAACTCCACAGGAGAAGTAAAGCCCACGCAAGAGCAGTTAATCTCGCCTAGACAATATTTATCCTCGCCTGGCTTACCATCTAAAATGAAGTCCGCAGTCCAAATCAGCGGTAAGTCGTAGTTGCCTAGCTTTTGCTTAATATCAGGCAGGTTATTAAGGAAATAATCAACTAGCTTTTGCCACTGCTCAGGCTTATCATAGCGGTATTTCGCCCCGCTAAATAGCGTAGCAGAAAAGGCGTCCGCACCTTCAGCTGGCTTTTTATGCACGACATAAATTGGGTCTTTATACAGCATCAAAATGCGTATCTCGCCCTCTTTAATGCGCGGCAAAAATCGCATATCAACAAGCATTCCATTATCGCCTTTCAAATATTTCTCGCAAAAGTCCATAAACTCGCCAAGCTTATGCTCCTCGACATGATTATCCACAGCCTCTGTGCAGCGGATTTCCGCATCTAGCGGGATTCTATCAAGTCCGGCGTATTTTTCAGGGTGCTTTAACTGCACACGCCAAATGCCCTCTCCCGTGCTACCGCGATTTTGCTTCAACACGCGCTCGCCCTTTGTAAGCGTATGCGGGAAGTAATGCTTAAAGTCATGCTCGCCGCCGCTCTCCCATTTTACACCAATTCGCTTCGCCTCCTCTGGGTCATAATACGCCATCGTGTCAGTAGGCACAAGCTCGGTATTTCGCAGCTTTGTAAGCGCGTCTTTTGCCCCATAGCCAATCATCGCATCAGGGTGCGGCATACCGATAACGCCATCATCGCAGAGCTTTCGCAGCACATCAAAGTAGAGCTTTTCCTCTTTCAAATTGCCCGGATTCACACGCGAAACATACGCATCAGCCACGCCTTTGACATAGTCATAAATCTTTTGCGTTTTATCCTTATCCTTTAAAATCTCGTCAGTAAAAAAAACAACTTCCGCGCCCCAACCGAGCTTTTTAAGATAGTCCATCATAGGAACCGTATCTTTTCTATGTCCATCATAGCCTTTATCAGTGCCGCCTACCGCTTCAAAAAAAACAACGTGTTTTTTCATGCAATCCTCCTTGTTTAAGATTAACGCATTCATCTTACGCTAGATTTTTATAAGATAAACTAAAATCTAAGATTCTTGTAATATTTTTTGTCTTTATTGTGAGTTTTTACCCATTTCAGCATTATTTAAGCTTTAGCCTCAACGGCTTTAAAATATTTTAAGCGCAAGGAGTTAAGCACCACTAAAATAGAGCTAAAACTCATAGAGAGCGCGGCAAAGAGCGGTATCACAAAGCCCATAACCGCTAGCGGCACGCTTAAAGCATTATAGCCAATGCTTAGGGCGATATTTTGTTTAATGTTTTTATAAGTTTGGTGCGCGATTTCAAAGGCATTGCGCAAGGTGGTGAGCTTATCATCAAGGATTACTACATCGCTGCTTAAAATGGCTATATCACTCCCCGCGCCCATAGATATGGCAATATCGCTTTTGCTAAGTGCGGGCGCGTCATTAATGCCATCGCCTATCATCACTACCACATGTGAGGGGTGATTAGATTTGTAAGATTCTATCCATTGAGCTTTTTGCAGTGGGGAGAGTAGGCTCAAAGCCTGTGTAATGCCCACTTTTTGGCTTATTTGCGCTACACTTTGCGCTCTATCGCCACTTAACATTACGCTTTGTATATCCCGCTCTTTCAAATACGCCACGAGCTGCTTTGCGTAGGGCTTTAATTCATCATAAAGTTCAAAAATTTCAAGCAATTTATAGGGCTTATGCGCGCTAGATTCTATAATCCCATAGCCAAAGACCATACCGCTGCCAAGCGTGATATTTGGGATTTCAAAGCCTAGCTGCGCAAGAAAGGCTAAATTCCCTCCTACTAATTGCGCATCACCCACATACGCGCTAATGCCCTGCGCGTCAAACTGCCTAAAATCGCGCACTAGGGCGCTATTTTGATTTATAGAATCTGGCGCGCTAGATTCTATAAAGTTAGATTCTATAGGCTTAGATTCTGTAAGTGTGGATTTTATAAAATGTGATGAGATAAAATCCCTAATACCCTCTGCTACAGGGTGTTTGCTTAATCGCACAAATTGTAAAAGCAAGGCTTTATCATAGGGCTGTTGCAAATGGCATTTTTGCACTTGAGGCTTACCTAGTGTGAGCGTGCCTGTTTTGTCAAACACCACAAGGCGCGCTTTGGCTAAGGTTTCTAAAAACTTAGCTTGCTTAAAAAGCACATTGTGGCGATAAGATTCGCCTATGCCCACCACTGAAGCAATAGGCGTAGCAAGCGCTAATGCGCAAGGGCAAGCAATTATAATCACAGATATAGCAATCATAAGTGAGCGCTCCATACCCACTTCGCCCACAAAATACCAGCCCAAAAAGCATAAAAGCGCGATACTTAAAATCACGCGCGAAAAATACTGCGACAAAGTATTGGCAAGATTTTGTATGCGCGGGCGATGGGAGAGCGAGGAGCTAACAAGCGAAATAATATGGCTCATAAGGCTTTGTGAAAATGCCTTTGTGGCGCGATAAAAGATTTGATGATTAAGATTAATGTAGCCAGATAGCACGCTTTCACCCTCTTTGCACGCTTTGGGCAGGGCTTCACCGCTAATGGCTTTAGTGTCAAAAAGCGCGCTAGGGGAGCAAAGCACGCCATCAATGGCAATCTTATCACCCGCGCGCACTAAAATTATATCGCCCACATTCACCGCTTCAGGCGTGACTTCGCGCGTGGTGTTATCACTATCGCACACTATCACG
This sequence comes from Helicobacter jaachi, assembly GCF_000763135.2. Taxonomy (NCBI): domain Bacteria; kingdom Pseudomonadati; phylum Campylobacterota; class Epsilonproteobacteria; order Campylobacterales; family Helicobacteraceae; genus Helicobacter; species Helicobacter jaachi. Next base: position 40,699 of record NZ_JRPR02000004.1, read on the forward strand.
CTTGTAGGCAAAAGGTGACTTAGTTTATCAAGGCTATCGCCGGCATTTTTGCGCGCACGCACTTCTAAAAATTTGCCAATAAGCACAAAGGTGATAATCATACTCACAGATTCAAAATAAGTCTCCCCACTGCGCGTGAGTGCGGCATAAATAGAGTAAATATAAGTGAGCGTTGAGCCTACGCATACAAGCAAATCCATACCCACAAAGCCATGTTTTAATCCATAAAAGCTAGAGCGATAAAATACAAAGCCAGAGTAGAAAAGTGCGGGCGTGCAGAGCGCAAATGAAGCGATATTTAAAATATCTTTTGCATCTTTATCTATGCCCAAAAAATAGCCGCTATACTGCGCCACTGCCACCCACATAATATTCATCGTGCAAAAGAGTGCCACAATCACGCGGATATAGTATTCCCTCATCTGCGCCTTATCCGCGCTCTCCTGTAGCGTGCTATCATACGCATACGCATCATAGCCAATAGACTGAATAAGCGCAATAATCTTGCTTAGCGGCAGTTTCTCCCTATCCCAAATAATGCTTGCTTTGTTATTTGTATAATTAATCGCCACACTTTCTACGCCCTCTGTATTTGAGAGCAGCTTTTCATTGAGCCAAATACACGCCGCGCAGTGAATGCCGCTAATAATTAAATGCACCTCGCATAAGCCGCTAGGCAGATTCTGTATGTATTTTTGCTCAAAGGCTTGCGTGTCAAATCGCGCTAAGTGATGTTGTTTATCAGTGTTTGTAAAAGAGGGCGGCGGAGAGAGCGGGGAGCTAAGTTTGTCATAAAAGCTTGTAAGGGAGGCATCTTGTAATAAAAAATACACGCCCTCACACCCCGCACAGCAAAAATGTAGCTCTTCACCTTTGTCGTTATAGCGTGTGAATAACGCCGCTTTGTCGTATTCAAGTTGGCAGTGATTGCAGCGCATTAGCACTCAACAAGTTCATTATACAAAGAATCCCGCTCAATAGCGCGAAATCCCGCATCTTTAATCTGCGAAATAAGCTCTTGCTTGCTTAGTCCGCTCTTGCTTTTAGCGCCTGCGGCAGATTGTATGCTTTCATGCTGGATAGTGCCATCCATATCATCTGCGCCAAAATCTTGCGCGACAATTGCCATATTTAGCCCCAAAGTCGCCCAATACGCCTTAATATGCGGAATATTATGCAATAAAATTCTAGCTATGCTTATAGTCTTTAACACCTCTTGTCCGCTAGGGAAAGCCTGCACTTTTAAAAAATTATTTTGCCGCTGATACAATAGGGGGATAAAGGCATTAAAGCCGCCCTCTTTGCGCTCTGCCTTGCCATTTTTGCTCTGCGTATCGCGCAGGCGCAACATATGGTCAATGCGATGCTCTCTAGATTCTATATGCCCAAAAAGCATAGTAGCATTACTCATTTTACCTAGAGTGTGCCAGTAGGAGTGGATTTCAAGCCAGCGCTTTGAGCTTACTTTCCCCCTGCAAATATACTTGCGCACGCCCTCATCAAAAATCTCCGCTCCCCCGCCGGGCATAGAATCTACGCCTGCTTCTAGCATATCTTCTAGCACTTTTTGATAGCCTTTGTTTGAGATTCTATCTAAATAATCCACTTCCGCCGCGGTCAAAGCCTTTAAATGCACCTGTGGCAAAGCCTTTTTGACTTCTCTAAAAAGCTCAAAATACCATTCATAAGTATAGTTTGGATTATGACTTGAAACGATGTGCAGCTCCTTTGCGCCATTATTGTAGGCGGTGTGGGCTTGGGAGAGAATCTCATCAATGCTCATAGAGTAAGGGTTTGGATTTTTGCGCGAGGCTGAAAACGCGCAGAATTTGCACACATCAGCGCAAATATTGCTAGGATTAATGTGGCGGTTATTATTAAAAAACACCTTTTTGCCATAGAGTTTCGTGCGCAGGGCATTTGCGACATCGCCTAAGGTAAAAATATCATATTCATAAAGCCCGCTTAGCTCACTTGGGCTTAAATGCGCCTCTTGGTCTAAAACCTTGTGTAATAAATCCATAAAAATCCTTTTAAATTATGATGTTTAGCGTTTGTTTTGTGGGTGCATTGTAATGTGTGAAATCTTAGAATCTATTTTAATAAGTAAAATTTTAAAGGCTAGATTCTATATTCCACGCGGTGGTTATAGAATCTAGCATGCGGTAGGATTTTTGAAAAACGCAAGTGTCTTTGAGAAAATAAAGTTTCTTACAAAAACTAGCGCGCAGGGCTAAAAGTCCGCGCGGAAAGTGAGCCAGTAATTGCGGCTAGGCAAAATGCGTTGGTAATTATTCATTGCATTGGTGTTATTGCTATAGGGCGTTAAATCCACAAAATTCACATTAAGTAAATTATTTACCGCCAAAGTTATGGCATATTTTTTAGCAAACTTATAAGTAGCTGCCACATCTACAAGCTGATAGTCTTTGTAATAATTGCCCAAAATAGCCTTTGTTTGGTCTAGCCTGCCTGCATTTGTGCCAATAGGTGTGGGAGTTGGCGTTTTATACTTCCCACTCCAGCGCAAATACACATCAAAGTTTTGATAGCTATAGCGCGGCGTAATAGTAAAGCTATGGCGAGGGATAGAATTCACAGCCCTGCCTACAGGATTTTCACCTGCTGTATTGCTACCGGAGAAAGATACCACTTCTGTATGTGTAAAGCCATAGTTTGCATCAAGCGAAAATCCATACATAGGCTTTAGCTTAAGGCTTACTTCCGCTCCTGTCATAAGTGATTTATCAAGGTTGCGATAAGTGCGGCATTGATTAGTGCTACCAGTTGAACACATATCGCCATTAAAGCCCACAGTCTCAATTTGATTTCTAAAGTCTGTATAGAATCCAGTAAGGATAAACATCGCACTATCAGTGTCTAAAATCGCGCTTAGCTCGTAGTTTAGGCTCTCCTCTGGCTTTAAGTCTTTATTTCCATAAGTGTATGTAGTCGTGTTTCCTGAGGTAGATTCTGTATAGCCCTCATACAAATAGCTAAGGTTTGGCACGCGCACGCCGCTTGTTACACCAGCTTTAAAAGTAAGCCAATCGGTAGGATTAATATTCACATAAAAGCGTGGATTTGGCACAGCTTTAAAAATATCACTATAGTTGTAGCGCAAGCCTAGAGTAGTGCTAATGTATTGATTAATCAAATATTCACCCTCTGCAAAGGCGGCTACTTGATTCATATCGCGCTTGTCTTCTTCGCTAGTAATTGCGCCTGTGGTTAGATTCACACTTCTAGGCACAATTAATCGCTGCCACATATAATACACTCCACCATTTACAATAAGCGCGCCTGCCTTGCCAAAATCAAAGTCATTAGTATAGGTGGATTGCACCACGACATCATCATTAATCTTTGGCGCACCTAATGTATCTCCGCTTGATGCTCCCGGAGTAAGCCCGCTAAGGTGATTTGCCATTCTCCAGCTATCGGCGTGTGAGCGGTAGCTTGTGCGCGCATACTGCACATAGCTAGATATTTTACCCCAGTCATAGCTTGCCTCATGGCTTAGGATATTATTATATCTTGTGAAGTCCCGAACTGCTGTGATTGAATTGCCCGAAGTATTAAGCGAGCCATAGCGTCCAAAATACATTTCAGAATCCAGATAGATATAATTGTTTTTATTTGGTGTGAAGTTTATGCGCCCACCTAAGTTATATTGTGTAAAGCCAGTAGCACTCCAGCCTAGATAAGGATTTGCCCTGCTAGTGCCTGTTTGATTAGCCAGAATGTAAGCAGGCTTTAAAAATGCATTTTGCTCCCCATATTTATAGCCTCCGCGTAAGTTTAAAGAAAGTTTATCTTTGACAAGCGGGGCATTAAGATAGGCATTAAACCCATAGATATTACCAAATACATCACTCTCCTCTGCTAAACGCGTATCAAGCTGAATGCCAGCGGTTGTCTCATCGCTATGCTTTTTGGTAATGATATTTATCACCCCACCCATTGCATCACTACCATAAATCACTGATGCAGGTCCGCGTATCACCTCCACGCGCTCAATCATATTTGCCGGTGGCATAAATGAAGTGGTTGCGTCTATACCATTTGCACCAAAGCCCTGTGCGACATTTTGGCGTTTGCCATCTACGAGAATAAGCGTATAGCCAGAAGCTAGCCCGCGCATAGAAATGGTATTAGCCCCTGTTTTACTTGCCTCCACATATACGCCCGGCACATCTTGCACAATATCACCCAAATCCCGCACCGGACGCGTGAGGATTTCCTCCCTATCAATGATAGAAATGCTCGCGGGCGCGTCTTTAATATCCTGCTCATAGCCTGTGGCACTCACCACCGAGCGACCAAGATTTACCTTTTTTACTTCTTTAGAATCTTGAGTAGAGCTTTCAGTTGTGCCCCCCCCCCCCCACAAGCTGTTCATCAGCATAAAGCGCGCTAGAGAGTGCTAAAGCGGCGCAAAATGAGATGAAATGTGATTTTGTAAATGTCATCTGTAATCCTTTTCAAAAGTGATATTTTATAAATCAATATCTATTCTTAGTATTGAGTCATAAAGCGCATATTCTAAAGATTTAAGCTGAAAGTGAAATAAATGTGAAGCAGATTCTATATGAAATGTAACAAATGTGTAAAAAAGTTCGCGTTTTATCATCTCTGCGATGTTGCGTTCTATAATCTTATGTCTTTTTCTAGATTCTCTAGCTTTCCATTTTAAAATTCACTACTTTACTTTATTTTTGGCAAAGGGAGGGAGTTTATATGAAATAAATGACCAAGCCGCGCGCGTGCAAATCATCGTTTTTAGCCAAAAGGCGTGTTTCTTTGGCATTATCCGCCGGTGTAGTAGAATGCCCGACTTGAATGCAAATCCTCGCACATATCCTTTTCCCATTGGTTTTTTTCGGGCTTATTTTTCACAGAGAGTTCAAGGAGGCGCTGCATTTGCTCCCTATCACCCTGCATAATGGCTTTGTGCAAATTCACACTTTCTTGATAATACAAGCAAGGGCATATCACGCCATCGCTAGTTAAGCGAATGCGATTGCAGCTTTTACAGAAGTCATCTTCGTGCGGGGAGATAATGCCAAAACCAAAAGGCGCATAAGTGACAGAATCTAGCGCAGAATCAAAGTTGATTTCATAGAGCTTTGCTGGACCAAAAACATCTTTTTTTACCATACGCACAGGATACGCTGCGCTAATGATATTAAGCATTTCATCGCTCCTTAAGCCCTGCAAGCCTGCTTTTGCATGGGTATTCTCCATAAATTCAATAAAACGAATGCCAAAGCCATACATCTTGGCAAAATGCAGCATATCCACTATCTCATCATCATTGATTTTTTTTAGCGGCACCATATTAAGCTTAATTTTAAAGCCTAAATCACTGGCTTTAAAAATCCCTCTTAGAATCTGTGGCAGCGCGTCGCGCTTTGAAATAAGCCTAATGCGCTCATCTTTTAGAGAATCTAGCGAAATATTAATGCGCGAAAGTCCTGCTTGCCTTAGCGCACTCGCATAGCGCTCAAGCAAATAGGCGTTTGTAGTGAGTGTAAGCTCCACTTGAGGCGCATAGGCGTGAATTTGCGCGATAAATTCACTCAAATCCGGGCGCAAAAGCGGCTCACCACCGGTAAATCGTAACTTTTTAATGCCATTATCAATAGCAATTTTTATAAATGCTAGCATTTTAGGCAGCGGGAGCAGGCTTTCATCAACAAAATCATCTGGGGTATCTGGCATACAATATTGGCAGCGGAAATTGCATTGTTTAGTCACTGATACGCGCATATAATCGATAGTGCGTTCAAAAGTATCTATAAGCATTTGATGTATCCAAAATTATTTATTGTTGAAAAAATGGGGATTATACAAAATAAGTTACAATGCTCACTAAAATATAAGGATTAAATAAAGGATTTTTATGCAAAAGATTGATACACCTTGTGTTATCCTAGCAGGCGGTAAAAGCTCGCGTTTGGGAGCGGATAAAACGCAAGTAGATTTTGGCAATCGCACTCTAAGCGAGTGGATTTTTCTGCATTTGCAAAGTATGTGCGAGCAAGTCTATATGAGTGTGAAGCAAACAGATAAATTTAACTTCCACGCACCATTTTTGATAGAATCTAGCCCCATTTACGCGCCTATCATCGGTATGATAAATGCCTTTAAGCAGCTAGATTCTCAATCTTTGCTTTTTATAAGCGTGGATACGCCATTTATAACGCAAAAAACACTCTCCCACATCGCCTCTGCGCAAAATCCTATCGCCTTTGCGCAAAGCACGGATAGAGCGCATTATCTTATATCAAAATGGGATAAAAGTATGCTAGATGCGCTTTTGTGGGCTTTTAAATCTAAAGATTATTCACTGCATCGTATTGTAGAATCTCACCCACACACGGCTATTGAGGCAAGCGAGGAGGAGTGCTTTAATATCAATACCATGACAGATTATCATAACGCGCTTAAGATGTTTGAGAATCTGCAATAGGCTCACATAATGGCTGATGAGGAAAAAACCCAAGCCCCCAGCGCGCATAAGATTCAAAAAGCGCGCGAGGAAGGAAATGTAAGCAAAAGTCCCGAGCTTGCAGGATTTTTTATCCTGCTTGTAGGGCTTGGAATGATGTTTTTGCTCATACCCTTTTGGGTGGAGGGCGCGCAAAAAATTTTTATTCACATTAATAAACTCATCACACTTGATGTGAGCCGCGAGCTTTTAGGGCAGCTTATGCTAAGCATTGGGCTTGAAATGTTTCTTATGCTCTCCCCCCTTTTTGTCGCGCTCATTATCACAGGCGTGATTGCTAATATCGCGCAATTTGGGCTTTTACTCTCCCCCAAAGCCATTAAGCCAAAGCTTTCAAAAATTAATCCCATTAGCGGCGTTAAAAATGTCATATCGCTTAAAAAAATCCTTGATGGATTTATGATTACACTTAAAGTATTTGTCGCTTTTATCGTGGGATTTGCGGTATTTGTGAGCTTTTTTGATGAATTACCAAGCGTGTCTATGGCAAGCCTTTATGTGCAGATTCTGTGGTTTAGGCAAAAGGCACTTATTTTAATTGGTGTGCTGCTTATTTTATTTTTTGTAATGGCGGTGAGTGATTATCTCATCAAGCGCTATCAATACATAAAAAGTCTCAAAATGAGCGTGAAAGAAGTTAAAGATGAATACAAGCAATATGAGCAAAGCCCTGAAATTAAAGCCAAAATCCGCGCCATGCAGCAAAAAATTGCAAGCAATCGTATGATGCAAGAAATCCCCTCTGCTTCTGTGGTTATCACTAACCCCACGCACTACGCTGTAGCCTTGCGATATAGTCAAAAAGAGATTGATAAAGGTCTAGCGCCCATACTTGTAGCAAAGGGCATTGATGAGCTAGCTATACGCATTAAGGCTGTAGCGCGCGAATATGATATAAAAATCATTGAAAATCCTCCACTTGCAAGGGAGCTGTATCGGCAGCTTGATATTAATCAAGCTATCCCGCATGATTTGTTTGCCGCTGTGGGGCAGGTGCTTAGCGAAGTGGCATACCTTGAAAGCTTAGAGGGCAAACATAGAATGAGTGAAGTGCTAAAAGCCGCAGGCGAAAAGGCTGCGCAAGGTTAAACATAAAAGTAGATTCTATAAATAGGATTAAAAAAAGCGATAAGCGCAATTTATGCTATAATGCGCGGATTTTCTACATAATTTTAGATATATTTTTCATAGATAAATGGGCAAGGGATATGTATGGATAATAAACGATTGATTTTGGTGAGCATAGGCGTGGTGTTTGCAGTGATTGCTGGGCTTATTATTTTTAGCTCTATTATTTTTGAGACTGATGCGCCCAAAGTCCATAATGAAACGCTACCCACACACTGGAATCTTACAGATGAAGTGCAAGTGCGCTTTGATGATGAGAGCGGCATACGACATTATCGCATACAAACCATTTTTGATGGCGAGATTCTAAGCGATGAAAAAGAAATCATTCTAAATAAGCCAAAATCTGTGAATATCACCTTGCCAAAGCCCTCCACAACGCTCAAAAATGGTACAACTTTGCAGTATAAAATTCAAGTTACAGACTGGAGCAATGCGCATTTTTTTGGCGGCAATACCGCTAGTGTAGAGCTTAATCTCATCGTAGATACCACGCCACCTAGCATTAAAACCGTTGCGCAATCTTTCCAAATCGCGCGTGGTGGGAGTGCTGTTGTCGCTGTGGAGATAAAAGATATGGCACTAAAGCATGTGCGCATTAATAATGGCACCGATGATTTTGCGCTGTTTAAGTATATAGATGATGTGTATGTGGGTATTATTGCTTGGCCTTTGAAAAATATGTTTTTTAATGCTCAAGTGATTGCTACAGATAAAGCGGGCAATACTACAAAGCAAACTATTCCCATTACGCGCAATATCAATGTGCCTTACTACCGCTCAAATATCCGCGTGCAAGAAAATTTCCTAAATGGAAAGCTCAATGAACTCATCGCGCAAATTGATAAAAAATTAGTCAAAGATTTTGATAATGATGTTGAACGATTTGTATTTTTTAATGAAAACATACGCAGTGAGGACGAGCATAGAATCTTAAAAGCCTGCAGTGATTTAAGCTCAAATAAAAGCTATATTGATGAGCATTTTCGTGCCTTTGTGCCGCTGAAAGGCTCAAAGGTAGTGGGGAGCTTTGGGGATTATCGCATTTATTATCTTGACAAAGAAAAAATTAGCGAGGCTACGCATTTGGGCATTGATGTAGCAAGTGTGAAAAATGCGCCCATTATTGCAAGCAATAGAGGCGTGGTGCTGCTTAAAAGTCATCTTGGGCTATATGGGAATACGCTGCTAGTTTATCATGGATTTGGTATCTCATCTATTTATGCGCATATGTCGGCAAGCAATGTTGAAGTGAGCGATGAGGTGCATATCGGGCAAGAAATGGGTAAAACAGGCACGACAGGCTGGGCATTTGGTGACCATTTGCATTTTGGAATCTTAGTGCAAGGGCATTTTGTGAGGCTTAATGAATGGCTTGACCAAAAGTGGGTAGATGAGAATATCATTAATGTGCTAAATAAAGCGCGCTCATGGACGCAGGGCAACTAAGTTTCTAAAACAGATTCTGTGCTAGATTCTAAAAAGTGCGGACATAGTCTAAATTGGGCAAATTTTTACACAAAATTAACTCAAAGGGTGCAAAATGCGCAATATATTTGCCAAAACAAACGATTTACATGCTAAGAAGCGCGCAAAGGATAGCAAATGAAGCAAAAAACCATTAAAAATAAAGTTGAAATCATAGGCATAGGGCTGCATAAGGGCGTGCCGGTAAAAATGGAGTTAGAGCCTTTGGGCGTGGATAGTGGGATAGTGTTTTATCGCTCTGATTTGGGGCTTAGCATTCCGCTTAAGCCTGAAAATGTTGTGGATACCACTATGGCAACCGTGCTTGGTATGGGCGATGCGAGGGTTTCTACTATCGAGCATTTGCTCTCGGCTATTGCTGCATATGGGATTGACAATATTAGAATCTGCCTTGATAATGAGGAAGTGCCTATTATGGACGGCAGCTCCATTGGCTATTGTATGCTTATCGAGGAGGCGGGCATAGCGGTGCAAAATGCGCCAAAAAGGGCTATTGCGATTAAAAAGCCTATTGAGATTCAAGATGATAAGAAATTTGTGCGCGTAGAACCTAGTGAAAAGATGATTTTTGATTTTAGCATTGATTTTAATCACCCTGCCATACGCCAGCAGCACTATAAGTTTACTTTTAATACAAAGGCTTACAAAGAGGAGATTGCACGCGCTAGGACATTTGGCTTTTTGCACGAGGTGAATTATCTGCGCTCTCAAGGTTTGGCTAAGGGAGGGGATTTGAGCAATTGCATTGTGCTTGATGAGAGCAGCATTCTTAATAAAGAGGGCTTGCGATATAAAGAAGAGTTTGTGCGGCATAAAATCTTAGATGCCATTGGCGATATGGCGCTGCTTGGAATGCCCTTGCTTGGCACTTATGTATCCTTTGCCGGCAGTCATAAACTCAATCACCTGCTTACAAAGCAGCTCTTAAGCGATGAAAAAGCCTTTGAGATTGTGAGCTTTGAGGATAAGGCAGAGGAAGAAAGCCTTGAATACGCCTTTGGGACACATTGATATTGCACTAGTGAGTGTGAGCGCGCCCATTCTATGTGGAATCTATGAGCAAGATAGGCTTATTAAAACCATTCAAAGTGATGAGCTAGCTCTCATCGCATTGCCGCGCATTTTTGAGGCGTTTTTGCCACGCCCTCACAAAGCGCCACAAAGCGCCTTACCCGCGCTAGATTCTATACCAGATTCTATGTCAGATTCTGTGCTAGATTCTATGCACCTCACATATAAAGGCAAAATTATAGAATCTATCTACTATGCGCAGGGTCCGGGGAGCTTCACCTCGCTTAAACTCACGCATATTTTTCTGCACACGCTAAGCCTTATGTATGATGTGAAACTCTTTGCCACTTCAAGCTTTTATTTCACCAAAAGCCCTTATATCAAGGCATTTGGCACGACCTACTTTCACCGCGATGAGATGGGCAATATCACCCTTGCGCGCGACAATGTGCGCGATGAGACAAACTCCATAGAATCTACACAAAATATAGAATCTACGCCAAGCGCGGATTCTATAGCAGATTCTATAAATGCCAAACCGCAGCACAAGCCTTTGCAAGAGGGCTTTTTCCTCCCCGACTATTTAGATAAAAGCGCCTTTCACACGCACACACAGCCCCTTTATATCCTCCCCGCACTGCATTAAAATTATACTCAATAGTTACATCTCACAATGCCCACATAAAGGCTTCAAGCGCCTCTAGCTCCTCTGTGTTTAAATCAAGCCGCTTAATTAAAACATCAATTTTTGGCTTATTTTTATCATCTTTTATCCCCTCAAATTCAGGCACAGGCAAAGCCTTATCATACAAGTGCATAAGCCCTACAAAGTTTGGAAATATGCCATTATGCCCATAGGGCGCGCTTTTTCTCACATTCACAAGGCTTGGTGTGCGGAACGCGCCTATATCCTCCACCTTGCCGCTTACCTCATACCGCCCCAAATCCTGCCCTAAGCGCCCATAAAGCCCGATATTTAAATTATGATACTTCTCATCGCTCAATTTATCGCCAAAGTGGCAATTCATACACCTGCCCTTAGTGCGATAAATGTGCATTCCATAAATCTCTTTAGGGCTTAACATCTCGTATTCGCCCTTTAAAAACCGATTAAACCTCGTATCCTGTGGGATAAGCGTGCGCTCATAGCTCGCTATGGCTTTAGTGATATTTTCTATACTAATAAGCTCGCGCGCTTGGGCTTTGTGCGCTTGGCTTAGCTGCTGGATTGCCTTAGCTCTTGTATCTGCGCGCTGCTTTCTTGCTGCCTTTTCACTCAAAGGCTTTTGCATAGAATCTGTCCCAAATAGCGCTAGCACCTGCTCTCTTAGCTGCTGACGCTCATTAGCATTAAGTCCTATCACATTATCTTCTGGCTTTTGCTCTGGAGGCACTTTTAGCCTTTTTTCAAGAAAGCTAATAGAAAAATTTATATCTTGCTCCCGCTCAAATAGCGCAGGATACGCGCGCTCCCACTCTGCTTTCTGCGCATCGCTCCCAAAGGCTTCAATAAACGCAGCATAATAACTCTCATCATTTTTAATCGCCATTTCCATATTTTCCAAAGTATTTGCCATTTCAACGCCATCTTGTATAGGGAAAAGGGCTTGAGATTCTAAACTATCCGCACGCCCGTCCCAAAATAATTCTTTAAAAAGCCCCGCCATTTGGATATTTGGCGCATTGCGCCGACCTTGTGCGCGATTATGCCCTATGCTTACCTTTAGTCCATCGCCAAAGCCTAATTGCGCATTGTGGCAGGATTGGCAGGATATTTGCCCGCTTTTGCTTAATTTTGGCTCTTCAAAAAGCCTTTTGCCTAAACGCACCTTAGATTCTGTAATAGGATTATCCTTTGGGCTTGGAGCGACCTCTGGGAGGGGCGCAAACTCCTTCCACTCCACGCCCTCATCAATGTGTGGCTGCTCCCATTGAGATATAGGCTTAGCATACATTGCTACATATTTGGCATACCTTTTCCGCTCAAAGTCCGCTATGGGCGTTTGATTGCGAATTATAGAATCTGCGCTAGATTCTATAATCTGCGCATCTTGTTTATCCTCCTGCGCGTGGAGCTGCTCGATAGTACTTGCTGTTGCATTTTCTGTAGCTTTAGAATCTAGCGCCACATGCTGCGCCTTGTTAGAAAAAAGCGCATAAACGCCCACCCCAACGCATATACCTCCTATAAATACAGCCACCAACGCCGCCTTTACACCTATCTTTCCTTCCCAACTCATAGCCTTACTCCTTAAAATTAAATCTTAGAATCTATACCCCACCTGTGTCCAAAACTGCCGCCCAAGCTCATAAGTAGTAAGCGCGGCATTACTAGGAATTCCATAGAGCATAATGCCATCTGCAGCGCTTAGCGCCACTTCATTTTTAGAATCTAGCACATTATAGATATCAAAATTTACAAATAGCGTATTGCCACCATAAATATTCACATCAAAGCCTAATCGCATATCCCACATGAAAGTTGGCTTAAAATGCTTATCAACAAATGTTGAAGTATTTGAGAGGCTCTCTAGCACAATTCTATCATAGCTGCCTTTATAGCGAAAAAGGTTATTCCACAGCACTTGCACCCTGCCAAGTTGCACTGTGTGCGTCATATTAATGCGCGCAATAAGGGGTTGATTAACCTTTTGGGCGGGCATATCTTCATATCTCATAGCTTGTCCATTGTAAGTAATATTTCCTAACATATCTGTGTCTATACTGCTTGAGTTATAGTTACGCCGTGCATTATTCCAATCTACCCCTACCATATAAAAATGCTTAATGCCCGCACTCTCAATGGGTGCAATATTTTGCACAGCAAGACTTATGATATCCGCTTTTGTATAGCCATTATTACCCCAAAAATAGCGAGGTGCCGCCTCCGTGCCGCGATTTTCTTGTGTGACCTGATTTTTGCCATCTCTATGGATATATTTAAGATTAAAGCTAAATAGTCCTGCTAGATTCTGTGTGAATGCGCCCATAAGTTCATCATCATAAGGCACATCAATGGAATCTAGCCTATTTCCAGCTGTAACAACCCCATCGCTCATATAATTATTACCCGCTATAACGCAGTTTGCATTTTGCACGCCGCAGTGTTGCCATGCTTCGTTGGGATTAGTGCGATAATACGCGCGGCGATTATTCACTGCCTCTGCATAGAATCTATATGCGAGCAAATTTCTAGCATAGTAGCGATTTGCACCAAAGGTAAGCTGCGTTTTATACTCATTTTCCCAAGGGGCGACATAGCTTAAACTAAAGCGCGGGGCGAGTTTATTTTTGTTAAGAAAATTATCACCATCTAAGCGCATACCAAATCGTGCATTAAGCGTGCCTGCGCTGCCTAGATGATATTTTGCATCATCTTCTACATATACGCCATAGGTGAAAGTATCAAATTGCCCTTTGTGCGCGTGAATTACCCCCATTTTATTATAATAACTATCGCCATTTACACTGATATTTCCCCAGCTATCGGGCTGTCCATTCCACACGCCATTTGCTCCCGTGCCTTGCGGATAGCCACTATTAATACCGCCACTCATCGCAGTAAAATTCCCATAAGGATACATATATGAATCTTCAATCCTATCGCGCACGGCTTTTTGATAGATTGCCTCAGCTCCTATACGAAAATTTTGCTCAAAGCGTCCTATTTCTAAACCATCAAAAAGCATATCGCTTTTAAAATTAAGACTGTCTTGAATCTGATTAACGCTTCCATACTGCCCATCTCTATCTGTGGCACTCCATACAAGATAATAATTTGTATCACTTTTTCTTGAATTTTCTAACCTTGAATAGCCAAGCTGATTTGTCCATAATCCTACACCACTTTGCTATAATGCTTTCAAGCCTCCTTGAATTCCTCCGCTCCTCATCGTATAGCGTGAATTTTTAAAACCGGGTATAAAATAGACATTATTTCCGGGCATATAGGCTAAATTTGCCTCCAAACTAAAAGATTCTTCGGGATTATAAATGGCTTTAATGTAATAATTATCATTTTGCCTTTTTTGGTCTTGCTTGGTTGTATCCGTGCCTGTGGAGTAGAGCTGCAAAGGGATAAGCGAGCGTGCTGTTGAAAAGCTAGCGATAATGCCCAAATTCTTAGCCGCATAGCCCTCTAAATACGCACGCACGATATGTTTAGTAAAATTTGGCTGAAAATTTTCATTGCTGCTTACATTAGCAAGCTCCTCTTGTCCCTCTAAAAAATGATATTTAGTCATACCACTTGATGTGTATTGCCATGAAAGCCCTGCATGCCAGCCATCTGTGCGGGGTTTTCTCACATTTGCTTCTATCACGCCGCCGCTAAATCGTCCATAGGCTGCTGAAATATTAGAATCTTGCACACTTATAGAATCTAGCAAGCTTGTATCGATATTAAGTCCTTGCGATTGCCCACCACGCAAGCGCTGATTTTGATTTGTGGTTGAGCCTGCGGGGTCAATATCATTATTCATCTCAAAGCCATCAAGCTGAAAACTATTTTGATAAGGTAGCCCTCCGCTAATGCTAATATTTGCCGGATTTACTTCACCCGGGCTATTTGAAGTGCGCGAGGCATTATTAGTTTGCACATTTGGCAAAATGGAGAGAGCCGCGCTTATATCGCCATTGCCATTAGGGATAGAATCTAGGACATTTTTATTTATTTTTACCCCATTTTGATAAGTTTGCATTTCGTTAGTGGTGCTCACAATTGAAGTTGAGAGTTTTACATTTTTAGCTGGGGGGGGGGAGGAAGTATTATCTTGGGCATTATTTTGCGCACTATTTGACACAGATGTATCGGCAAAAGCTGTGATACACGCAAATGTGAGCGTTAAGAGAAAAGCGGATTTTGATTGTCTTGATTGCATAGGAGGCTCCTTAATGTTTGAAGTTTGTAAAGCAGACAAAACATAATCCCCATATGCTTAAAGTATTATAAAAATAACTCTTATTTTGTTAAGAGTATATATTTATTTTACTTTTCTTTTTACATTTGTTCACATTATTTTCATCAGATTCTTAAGGAAAAAATGGCATTATTTTTGCTTTAAAATCCAAAAGCTACAAGGCAAATCCATAAGTATAGAGGATATATAATGAAAAAGATTTTCGCGCTTTATGTGCTTGTTTGGGCGGTGATATATGCAGTGAGCTTTGGCGCAGAGCCTGCAGAAACGCCCGATGCAAGCTCTACTCAATCCCCCACCATGGCACAAAATCCTAGCGCACAAAATCCCGCGCTAGATTCTCAAACGCCTACCACTCAAGCACCCACGCAACCTATGCAAGCGCCTACTCAAACGCCCTCTGGGCTTTTGGCAAATCAACCCCTAACGCCCGCAAATGAAATTAGCGGCGCGCCGCTTGATGATATGCTCGCACAAGTAAATGAATCAAACACGGCGCTAAAATCTGCTATGGCATTTGCTAAAGAGGGCGATTATGAGAGCGCGCTGCAGCTTTTTGCAAAATCTTGCGACCAAGGTAATGCCGCAGGCTGCTTTGGCTCGGGACTCATATATATGTATGGCGCAAACTCTGGCGTGCCTAATCCGCAAAAGGCTGTTGATTATTACTACAAAGCCTGCGTAGGTGGAGATGCGGTAGCATGCGCTAACTTAGCTATGGCGTATGATAATGGGCAAGGTGTGAAAGAGGATAAAAATCAAGCCGCGCAACTCTATGAGGTCGCCTGCCAAGGTGGAGATAGCTTAGGCTGCACAAACATTGCATGGATGTATGCTAATGGTGTGGGTGTGAAAAAAGACTATCAAAGGGCATTAGCATATTATAATAGCGCGTGTCAGCTAGGGAGCGATTTGGGCTGCTATAATTTAGGGCTTATGAGCAATACTTACAATGTCTATGGCATGACAAAAGATAAAATGAGCTATGTGGAGCTAAACTATGTAGCATGCGAGCAGGGCGATATCATAGGCTGTGGGAATCTAGGCTGGATGTATGCCACAGGCTCAAGCGGAGCGGAAAAAAGCTACTATAATGCGGCAAAGTATTTTACCATTGCTTGTGATAGCGGGCATATGCAAAGCTGCAATAACTTAGGCGTGCTTTATGATGGGGGCTTTGGCGTAAGGCAAGATAAACGCAAAGCTATTGAGCTTTTTGGGCTAGCGTGTGATTATGGTATAGAATCTGGGTGCAATAATTACTCACTTATGAAAACAAAAGGTAGTGTAAGTGCTGGCAATAACCTGCTCTTTGGCTTAAAATAGCCCCGCTACAAAGCAGCACTATGCGCCTTAATCAATTCATCGCCCATAATAGCAAGTATTCACGCCGAGAGGCAGATAAGCTCATCGAGCAAGGGCGTGTGAATATAGAAAAGCATAAAGCCACAGCGCATTCTGTATTGCATAAAAATGAGCGTGTATTTATCGATGGCAAGCGCGTAATGCCAAAGGAGCATTTCACTTGCATTGTCTATCATAAGCCTAAAGGCGAGCTTACAAGCAAAAGCGATGATAGAAATCGGCGCGTCATTTATGATAGCCTTGAGGGGAAATTTAAGCATTTTGTGTATGTAGGGCGGCTTGATTTTGCAAGTGAGGGGCTGCTTATTTTAACTGACAGCACGCCTGTGGCAAAGGCTTTAATGGATTCTATGCTGGAGCGTGTTTATCTATTAAAAATTAATGGCGCGATTACAAAGCCTATGATAGAGGCGTTTGAAAATGGTCTAGTATGCGAAAATGCGCGCGCTGGCGGACATAGCAAAAGCAAGATTAATGCCATGGAATTTGCGCCATTTGCACGATATGAGATTTTAAAAAATGACAATAGATATTCTAAGCTTAAAGTTACGCTAACAGAGGGGAAAAATAGAGAATTGCGGCGATTTTTTGGTGCATTTGGGCGTGAGGTGCTGGATTTACGACGATTAAGCTATGGATTTGTCTCACTCAATGCCCTGCCTTGCGGGAAAGTAAGATATTTTAATAAAGATGAATACAAAGCCCTGCATCAATTTTTACAAGCTAATAAAATTCAAGTAAATTAGCAAAAATTTCAATATACATATTGTATTTTAAAATTTTTGTGATATAATGCGCCTTTTTTGATTGAGAAAAATACATTTATAGAATCTAAAAGGAGCAAACGTGATACAACTTAAAGGTATTAATAAAACTTACCCTAATGGCTTTGTGGCGCTTAAAAATATCGATTTAGAAGTGCAAAAAGGCGATATTATGGGCATTATTGGTTATTCTGGAGCGGGTAAAAGCACTCTTATTCGCATTATTAATCGCTTAGAGGAGCCAACTAGCGGGCAGCTTATTATTGATGGTGTGGATATGCTAAGCCTTAAAGAGAAAGAGCTGCAAGCCCAAAGGCAGAAAATAGGTATGATTTTTCAGCATTTTAATTTGCTAAGCGCTAAGAATGTGTTTGATAATGTCGCATTTGCGCTTGAGATTGCCAAATGGGACAAAAAAATGATTAAGCCTCGTGTGAATGAGCTTTTAGAGCTTGTGGGCTTAAGCGAGCGCGCTAGATTCTATCCTAGTCAATTAAGCGGTGGGCAAAAGCAGCGCGTGGCGATTGCTAGAGCATTGGCAAATCACCCCAAAGTGCTTTTATGCGATGAAGCCACTTCGGCATTAGATACTAAAACGACAAAATCGATTTTAGCCCTCCTACGCAATATTCAGCAGAAACTAGGTTTAAGCGTGGTGCTTATTACGCATCAAATTGAAGTGGTGCGCGAGATTTGTAACAAAATGTGCGTGGTGAGTGAGGGGCAAATCATTGAACGTGGAAGTGTAGATGAAGTCTTTGCCGCGCCAAAGCAGCCTATTACACGCGAGCTTATTTCATTCCTGCCGCAAGATGAAGAGCAAATGATTGCGCGCTTAGAGGATTTACACAATGTGTATAAAGTAGTTTTCACAGGTCCATTTGCGCAATCCCCCTTAATTAGCCAAATGATACGCACTTTTAATATTGATGTAAATATTTTAAGCGGCAGCATTGATGAGCTTGCTACAGGCGAAGTGGGACATCTAGTGCTGCGCTTTATCGCCCAAGATGATAAAAGAGATGAAGCACTGCAGTGGCTTACCAATCAAGGCGTTACAATTGTAAATCTTGCCTTACTTAGAGAATCTAAAGGAGAGTAATATGCTTGATTTTTTAAATTTATGCGAAAAACATTTTTTAATCTTTCTAAGGGATATTTTTACCGACCCTGTGGCGTTTAGCCTAGCAAAATCATGCTGCGAGACGCTTTATATGATTACATTTTCAGCCTTTTTTGCGGTGCTTTTTGGACTGCCTTTAGGCGTTATGCTAAGCATTATTAAGCCTTCTGGCATTATGGCAAGTCCGCTGCTTTATAGGATTTTAGCAAGCATTGTCAATGTTGTGCGCTCTTTTCCGTTTATTGTGCTTATATTTTTGCTTTTGCCACTCTCAAAAATGATTATTGGCACAAGTGTGGGCAGCACCGCGGCAATCATTCCTCTTGTGATTGCCGCTACACCTTTTATCGCTCGCCTTTTTGAGGGCGTGTTTGATGAGGTGGATAAAGGTTTAATAGAGGCTACGATGAGTATGGGCGCAAGCAAATGGCGTGTAATTCTAATGATGATAAGTGAAAGTATGCCCTCACTTATGAATGCCATTACCATTATGGCAGTGAGCTTGCTGGGATATTCGGCAATGGCTGGTGTCGTAGGTGCTGGAGGCTTGGGAGATTTAGCCTATCGCATAGGCTTTCAATCTTTTAAGCCTGATGTGTTGGCGTATGCGGTAGTTTGTATCATTATTTTGGTGCAAATTATCCAAAGCGTTGGTGATTTAATTACAAAACGACTGCGAGCGCATCGTTAAAAATAAATATTACAAAGGAGTTTTTATGAGAAATATAGCAAAATTAGCGCTACTTTGCGCATTGGGACTAGGCTTCATAGCCTGCGGAGATGAAAAGAAAAATACAGAATCTAGCAATACAAGTGCTGTATTAAGAGTGGGCGCGACCCCTGTGCCAGCAGCAGAAATTTTAGAATTTGTAAAACCACAGCTTGCGGCTAAAGGTGTGCAAATGGAGGTGCAGAGCTTCACAGATTATGTCGTGCCAAATGTATCTTTGGCTGAAGGAAGTAGCGATGCAAACTTATATCAACATAAGCCATTTTTGGATAATACTAATAAACAAAAAGGCTATAAACTCGTGCCAATAGTGCCTATTTACATCACACCACTAGGATTTTATTCTAATAAATACAAAAGTATTGATGAGTTTCCACAAGGCGCTACACTTGCTGTTCCGGGCGATACGGTGAATTTAGCACGCGCGCTTATTTTATTTCACAAAAATGGCGCAATCACCTTAAAGGACCCTGATAATCTTGCTGCTACAGAGCTTGATATATTAGAAAATCCAAAGGGCTTTGTATTTAAGCATATGGAGGCAGCATCGCTCCCAAGTGTGCTTGATAGTGTAGATGGCGCGATTATTAATGCAAATTATGCCTTGCAAGCGGGTATTAAAATTGCCACATCACTCTTTCATGAAGGTAGTCAAAGCATTTTTGCTAATGTCTTAGCCGCAAGGGAGGATAATAAAGATGATGAGCGCATTAAAAAGCTTGCAGAAGTGCTAACAAGCGATGAAACAACCGCATTTATTTTGCAAAAATATGGCGGTGAAATTATCCCTGTGAATGCAAAATAATAAAAAATACGAATGATTTTTATTTATTTGGTGTAAAATATCGCCACATTTTTTTAAGGAGCAGAAATGAAAAAAATACTTGCATTAGTAGCATTTATAGGTATGGGACTAGCCCTTATTGGCTGTGGCGATGACAAAAAAAGTGCGCAAGCAGACACCAAAGATAATGCACAAGAAAAAGTAGTGCTAAAAGTAGGCGCGACCCCTGTGCCTCACGCGGAGATTTTGGAGTTTATTAAGCCAGATTTGGCACAAGAGGGCATTGATTTACAAATTGTGTCTTTTACAGATTATGTAACACCCAATGCAAGCCTAAATGACGGCTCGCTTGATGCGAACTTTCATCAACACAAGCCCTTTTTAGATTCTCTAAAGGCTGATAAGGGCTTTGAGTTAGAATCTATTGCAACTATCCATGTAGAGCCTATTGGTTTGTATTCTAAAAAATATAAAAGCATTGATGAGCTTCCACAGGGCGCGAGCATTGCTATCCCTAATGACCCAAGTAATGGCGCTAGAGCGTTACTTTTACTTGATGCAAAGGGGCTTATTAAGCTTAAAGATTCAAGTAATCTCGCTGCCACAGAGCTTGACATAGTAGAAAATCCAAAAGAATTTAAGATTAAGCCTATGGACGCTGCGCTTTTACCCCGCACACTTGATGATGTCGATGGAGCGGTGATTAATGGCAATTACGCACTTCAAGCGGGCTTAAAAAGTAGCGATGCGCTTATCTTAGAGGGTGCAGAATCTCCTTATGCTAATATTTTGGTGATACAAAGCAAAAGGCTTGATGATGCAAATCTAAAAAAGCTTAAAAATGCACTCCAAAGCCAAAAAGTCAAGGATTTTATCATCGAAAAATATCAAGGTGAAATCGTCCCTGCGTTTTAATCTCCACTAGATTCTATAATTTCCACGCTATTGAGCTAAAGCTCCGCGTGGTCTTACAAATGTAAGCAAAGCTCACATTAGCCCTCAAAGTATAAAGTTATAGCTTAAGCTTTAGCTAATCTATCAACTTGTTTTTTTAATGCTAGATTCTATATTTTTATAGAATCTAGATTCTGTAATTAGACTTCTACATTGTGGCGTGTGTCTAACTGCGCTTTTGCTTCTAATAAAATTGCCTCATCGCTGCTCATATCAAAATATGTAAATTCATTCCCGCTTTGCCGCTCGCCGCTTAGTAAATCCCCGCTATTGCGGTATTTTAAATCAAGCTCGGCTATGTCAAAGCCGCTTGTCGTCTTGCAAAATGCCCTCAATCGCTCATTTTCTGGCTGATTGGTATATAAAAAGCAATATCCCTTTAAGCCATTGCGGCTCACACGCCCGCGCAGCTGGTGGAGCGTGGCTAGTCCTAATCGTTCGGGTGCGACAATCACTATGCTAGAAACTCTAGGCAGGGAAATCCCCACTTCAATAAGCGTCGTAGCAAGTAGCAGCGAGCCATCACGCGCAAAATTATCAATCACTTCTTGCTTATTTTTATCCTTGCCCGATGTGAAATACACAGATGTAAAATGCTTTTGCCAAAAGCCCAAACCCTCGCTTAGTGAGAGATAATCTAAATGCTCGCTCTCCTCTACAAGCGGATAGACAATAATAGCCTGATTGCCCTTGCTTACTTCATTTTGCAAATGCGCAAACATTGCTTTAAAACCGCTTTTATCCACGATGCTTGTGCTAATATCTTTCTTAAAAGGCACATCACGAATAATACTTAAATCAACAAATTGCGCATTAATCATCGCAAGCGTGCGCGGTATGGGCGTGGCGGAAAACTGCAGCACATGCGCTCTAGCGGTATTTTTAGCTGTATGCGATGTAGCGGCAAATAAATTTGGCAAGTCCTCCTGCCCTATTTTTTCTAGCACATAGCGCTGATTTGTGCCAAAGCGGTGCTGCTCATCGCTCATAACAAGCGCTAGATTCTCTAAAGCAAACTCCCTATAAAGCAAAGCTTGCGTGCCGATGATAAAATGCGCTTGTTCAAAAGGCGTATCTTGCTTATTTTTCGCAGTGATGAGCGCGATATTTACAAATGAGGGCAAAAGTAGCTTTGCTTGCTCATAAAGCTGGGTGGCGAGTATGGTCGTTGGCGCCATAAGTATGCTTGTATGCGGGTAGGCTAACATCACTGCGCATAAAATAACAATGGTTTTTCCACAGCCCACATCGCCCATAATAAGCCGCTTTGCCGCATTTACAGAATCTAAATCATGCGCAATATCCTTAATCGCGCCCTTTTGCCCATCGGTTAGCGCAAAAGGCAAGGATTGAATAAAAGATGAAATATCATTATGGCAGCGATACTTTGCTGGAAAATAGCGCTTTTTGCGCGATAATAATGCCAAATAGCGATAGATTTCGACAAATTTAAGCGCATTAAGATGTGTTGGGGGCAGGGCATTATGCGCGCTATAGGCTTCTATAAAAGAAGGAGTTGGCACAAAAATATCACATATTTTTTGCGCTATATGCGTAGGAATGCCATATTGTGTGAGATTTTCTAGTGTAACAAGCGCGCTGCATAACTCCTGCATAGATTTGTGATTTAGGACTGTGGTTTTAAAATGCGCTACAATAGTATTAATCTCCTGCACGACCTTTGGTTGCATTATCACATAGCCAAACTGCCCTACATCAAGCTTGCCCTGAATATAAAGTATAGAATCTAGCGTGTAAATTTTCTTATGAAATGGCTTAGCGTGGAAAATTATCATTTCTAGATTCTCATTAAAATCACACATAAAGGCATAAACTTTTAATCTCGCATTTTTGCCAAAACCTAGCGGCTGCACATTGCTAATACGCACTTTTAGCGTGATAGACTGCTTTGGAATGAGCGTGCTTGAAAGCGTGGTATTAGTGTAGGATTTAGGCACATGGGCTAGCATAAAGCTTAAGAGGTTTGTTACTTTAAGCTTTTTTATGCGCGCTTGATTTGTGGGGCTAAGGGTGGAGTAAATGTGATGAAAAAGCGTATCATTCATAAGTCATTTATAAGGAGCAAAAACGCACCATATCAAGCATACGATTAGCATAACCCCATTCATTATCGCACCATGCCATTATGCGCACCATTTTATCGCTCACCATATAGGTTAAATCTGGCACAAATACTACGCTATGTGGATTGCCGATAAAATCACTGCTTACGCCATAATCCCTATCGATACCAATAATGCCACGCATAGTATGCTCACTCTCGTGGATAATACGCTTATTTATGGCTTGTGCGTTTGCTTGGCGCGATAACACAAAGCTTATATCAAGTAACAATACATTTGAAACCGGCACACGCACGCTATGCCCACCTACTTTGCCTTGCAAAGATGGTAGCAGTCTTAAAAGCGCGCTTGTAGCGCCTGTACTGGTGGGAATGATATTTTGTGCAGCAGCGCGCGAGCGGCGCTTATCGTGTGGATAAACGCTATCAAGCAAAGATTGCTCATTAGTATAACTATGCGTAATGCAAAAACTGGCTAAATCAATGCCAAAATGCTCATCAATAATCTTGCAAAGTGGCGCGAGTGCGTTTGCCGTGCAAGAGGCGTTTGAAAAAATAGGCTCGTTATTATAAAGTGTGTGATTAACGCCAAGGGCAAACATAGGCATATTATCTTGTGGCGCAGCGGAGAGAATGACTTTTTTAATGCCCTTTTGGCAATGATGTTCAAGAGAATGCATATCCAAAAACTGCCCGCTAGATTCTATAACTATATCCGCGCCAAAGGTGCTAAAATCAAGCTCGCTTGGTGTGGCGCAATTAAGCGTAGGTATGGGAGGGAGGGGGCTATCCTTGATAAAGAGTGTATTTTGCGCATGTGTAACCTCATAGGGCAAAGCGCCATGTGTAGTATCATGCGCTAAAAGATAACTTAGAATCTGCCAATCATTAATATCATTAATGGCTACGATGTTTATATGTTTCATATCTTCTCTTAAGGCTTCTTGCTGTGCCAAAAGGGCGCGCAAAATACTTCTGCCGATACGCCCAAAGCCATTAATTGCAATATTTATCATCTTATCCCTTGATATTTACAGAATCTAATGGAGCGTGATTGTAGCATATTTGCGCCAAATGATTGCGTTTTTATTTGATTTGACATATAAAAAACTATGCTACAATGTCCCCACTTCATCATTGCGCAAAGGCTTATTTTATGAACACCGAAATCATAGCAATTATGCTTGGCGTGTCTATTGTGCTGGGATTATTTGGATTGCTTGCGTTTATATGGGGATTAAAAAATGGGCAATTTGATGATGCAAATAAAATGATGCAGGGTGTGCTTTTTGATTCTGTGGAGGATTTAAATCTTGCAGCAAAGAAAAGCCCGAAGGAGAAAAAAAGCAAACATTCAACAAAGGAGCGGTAAATGAGCAAGGTGTATGATGTATGTGTGGTGGGTTGCGGTCCTGCTGGGATAAGTGTAGGCATAGAATCTTTAGCCAATCATTTAAGTGTCATTGTGCTTGAAAAGGGTGAGGCGCACAATATGAGTATTCGTAAATTCTACAAAGAGGGAAAACGCGTTGATAAAGACTACAAAGGGCATGTGGTAGAACTCTGTGGCAAAATTGATTTTAAAGATGGCACAAGGGAAAGCACTTTAGATTTTTTTAGCGGGCTGCTTACTCCGCTTGAAGTGCTTTATAATAGCGATGTAGAATCTATTACTAAAAGCGAAGAGGGCTTTAGCGTTAATACGACAGACAATCGCAGCTTTAAGGCTAGATTTGTGGTTATTGGTATTGGCAAAATGGGACAGCCTAACAAACCTAGCTATCCCCTGCCCTCAAGTGTGAGAAAGCAGATTAATTTTAACGCCAATGATGCAAAAAGTTGTGAAAAAATCCTTGTAGTAGGCGGGGGCAATTCAGCAGTAGAATACGCCTATGATTTAGCCCAAAGTGCTAAAGATGGCGGCAGTGTAACGCTTAATTACCGCCGCAAAGAGTTTAATCGCATTAATGATACAAATGCCCACGCGCTAGATTCTGCACTGCAAGCAGGAAAGATTATCCCAAAATTTGGCATTGATATTAATGGGCTAAGCGATGATAATGGCAAAGTAGGCGTGGAGTTTAGCGATGGAAGTAGTGAGAGCTTTGATAGGGTAATTTATGCTATTGGCGGGGCTTCTCCTGTTGATTTTTTTTAAAAATGCGGAATTAAACTCGATGAAAAGGGTGTGCCGCTCACTTCTAATGTGTGGGAAAGCAATGTGAAAAATATCTTTGTAGCAGGTGATATCGCGTTAAAAAGCGGTGGCTCAATTGCAGCTGGCATCAAGCATGGCTATGAGATTGTGCAAGAAATTATAAAGCGCGCAAAATAACTGCTTTTGCTGTAATAAATTACTCTCAAGCAGGCTTGCGAGTATGTTTGCACGCCTGCGTATTATTTCATACCAGTGCTTGCAATACCTTGCATAAAGTATTTTTGCGCAAAAAGATAAGCTACAATAAGAGGCAGCACGATAATAGTAGCAGCCGCCATAAGTGCGCCATAAGTGCTTCCCGCTTCATTATTTCTAAACGCCACCACACCTAGTGTGGGTGTAAATAACTCTGTAGAACTTAGCACAATAAGCGGCCAAAAGTAGTCGTTCCAATGCGCGACAATAGAAAAAATGGCAAATGAAATAATAGCAGGAATGGTCGTTGGCAAAATGATTTTCCACACGATGCCATACTCGCTAAATCCATCAATCTTTGCTGCATGAATTAAATCATCAGGTATGCCATTAATAAACTGCCGCATAAGAAAAATACCAAACACAGAAATCGTATAAGGCGCAATAAGCCCCATATATGAATCTAAAAAGCCAAATTTATACATTAAAAGATACAAAGGCACACAAATGGCTTGCGCAGGGATAAGCAAGCAGCAAACAATCATCACTAAAATAAAATTGCGCCCCCAAAATTTATGCTTTGATAGCGCATACGCACACGGATAGGCAATAAGAATCTGCAAAAGCAAAATGCTTAGCGTTACAAACACACCATTAATCAAAAATCTTAAAAGTGGCGTATCAGTAAAAGCCTGCGTATAATTTTGCAGGGCATACCATTGTGTAGGGAAAAACGCAAGGGTATTAGAAAAGATTTCAGATTCTGGCTTAAGACTAGTAAGCACCATCCACAAAAATGGGAAGAAAAACACGCTGCCAATGCCAATTAGCACAATATGCCGAAAAATACTAAAAGCACTCATTAGTAATGCACCCTCTTATCTAAGAATTTGATTTTAATTAGTGTTAAAACCATAATAAAGAATAAAAACACCACCGAAATAGCCGCCGCATAGCTCGTCCTAAAGAACATAAACGCCTCTTGATAAATAGTGAAAAGCATCACATCGCTCGCATGGTTTGGACCGCCAAGCGTGAGGACTGAAACAGTATCAAAGACTTGAAACGCCTTAATTGAAGTGATAATCACCACAAAAAGCAGCATAGGACCAAGTAAAGGCCAAGTGATTAGGCGAAACTGCGCAAAGCCCTCTATGCCATCAATCTTAGCCGCATCATATAGATGAGAGGGGATTGCCATAAGCCCTGCGGTAAAAAGCACCATGTTATAGCCTAACTGCTGCCAAATCCCAATGCCAGCTAGCACATAAAGCACGGTATCGCGGTTTGCTAGCCAGTTTGAACCCTGCACGCCAAAAAGGGCTAAAATTTTATTTAAAATCCCAATATCAGGGTGCAAAATATACTCCCACACAATACTCATAGCAATCAAAGTCGCCATAACGGGCAAGAAAAATACTGTGCGATAAAATGCCTTCCCACTTGCCCTAGATTCTATAAGTAAGGCTATAAACAGCCCACCTAGCACCGAGATAGGCAGCACTAAGCCCACATAAATCAAAGTATTTTTAAGCGAAGTAAAAAACACATCATCTTTAAACATCGCCACATAATTATCAAATCCTATGAACTTAAAATCCGTATTCCCTAGCTGCCAATCTGTAAAGCTTAGCACCACCACGCTAAGAATTGGCAAAATCAAAAAAAGCATCATTAAAATAAAAGCCGGAGAGACAAAACAAAAGGTACTCAAAGTCTTTTTCATAGCTTATTCCTATGCTTTTGCGAAATTTTTCTGCACGATAGAATCTAGCTCATTGCTGTATAAATTTGCAGAAGCTAGCGCGTTATTGTCGCTACTTTTTGCAGCACTACCCTTTGGAGTGTGAGTAGCAGAGCCTGCGGAGCTTAAGGGGACATTTGTCTTGCTAGATTCTGTAATGCTTGCTTTTTGCGGACTTATGGCGCTATCTCTTTGCCCTTGTAGATTAAAATACATAGCCTTGCTAAGGTTAAGCTCAATGCCTATAATTTCATCAAAATGGATTTGCTTGCCTGTATGGGCATTCACACTAATAATAAACTCCGCATTAGCAAAGAGCGGCACGATGTGGATTAAATATTCATTCCCCATATTTTCAATCGTTTGCACCTTAGCCTTAAATGCGCTATTTGGATTAATGCTCACATCTTCTGGGCGGATAGCAAAAGTATGCGTAGCTCTATAATTTTTAATCTTAGAATCCTCACTTAAATGCGCAATATCCGCACCAAATATCACCTCATCGCCCTGCACGCTTACAAGCGTAGTATTAATCGTTGGCGTGCCGATAAATTGTGCCACTTTTAGGTGATTTGGGTTATTATACATATTATCTGGCGTATCCACTTGCAGCAGCTGCCCATCGACCAAAAACGCTATACGCGTACTCATAGTCATTGCCTCTGTTTGGTCGTGTGTTACATAAATAAATGTCTTATTAAGCTCCCTGTGGAGATTAACTAGCTCACTACGCATATGCGCGCGCAGCTTCGCATCAAGATTTGAAAGCGGCTCGTCCATTAAAAACGCATTTGGATTGCGCGTCATCGCACGCCCCAAAGCCACTCTTTGACATTGCCCACCGGAGAGCTGCTTTGGCTTAGATTCTAATAAATGCTCAATTTTTAGCTGCTTGGCTACTTGCAAGACTTTATCTTGAATTTGCTTTTGATACGCTCTAGCCCCTGCATTATAGAATCTGGCAAAAGGCAATTTGTAGCTAAATTTTGCGCGAGCATTCAAAGGCGCGGCAAGATTTTGTGCGACATTAAAGTGAGGATAGAGCGCATAGCTTTGAAACACCATAGCAAAATCCCTATCTTTGGGCGCGGTGTGAGAGATGTCTTTATCATTTTTTAGAATCTGCCCGCTGCTTTTTTCTTCTAAGCCGGCTATGATGCGCAAAAGCGTTGATTTACCGCTACCACTTTCGCCAACTAGTGTGAGAAACTCGCCTTGTTTAATATCCAAATTGATATTTTTAAGTATCTGCTTGCTGCCATAATTTTTGACAAGATTAACAATCCGTAACAAAATTCGCTCCTCTTTGCAGTTTGTTTCTTAGGAGCGAATGTTAGGGCGTATGTGTAAAATATAAAGGATTATTTTTTAAAATGAAAGTAAAAAACCTGCTAAAAATATAGAATCTACATCTTATAAATCACGGTAAAAATCGTTAAAAGCCCTGTGATAAATACAAATAAATCTAGGGCAGGATTTTTAAATTGCTTCATTTTGGATACGCTATAAATAGCAATAATAGGCATAAGGAATAAAATCGCTGCAATAATTGGGCCACCTAAATCCTCAATAAAGCCTAGCACGCTTGGATTGACATACGCAGTAATGAGCATAATCACATACATCACACCTGTGCAAACTACAGCAATCACCTTAAGATTTGGCGTAAATCCCGCAATCTTGCAGCATTTTCGCACAATGCCATACGCCCCCTCGCGCGCACCAAAATAATGCCCAAAAAACGAACTCGCAATGGCTAAAAACGCAATCAAAGGACCGCCATAAGAAATGATAGGATTATCTAATTTATTGGCAAAATACGACAGGACTGGGATATTTTGCGCCCTTGCTTCTGCTAGCTCGCTAGGGGTGAGTGAAAGCACGCAAGAAAATACAAAAAACATCACAAAAAATAGCAGCATAGCAGAAGTGCGCAATAAAATTTGATTAGTTTTTGCATTAGCATTTTTGCCATAGTGGCGCTTAACGCTTAGTGAAAATGTAGAGATTGCAGGTGAGTGATTAAAAGAAAAAACAAGCACAGGCAGAGTGAGCCAAACAATAGTCAAAAATTCTTTTGTGTGCGGCACGATAGTGAAGCTTTCAAGCCGCCATTGTGGGATAAGATAGAGCGAAAATAAAAACAAAATGCCACAGAGCGGATACACCAGCCATTCACATACCTTTGTAATAAGCTCCTCACTAAAGAGCATAATAATCATAAAAACGCTCACGCCAATAAACACCAAAATCCCCCGCCACAAAGGCAGTAAAGAAGCTGTGTTATCATGGACTTGATATATGCTTTGAATAAAGTGTGCTACACCGCTATGCTCGCTAAAAAGCGGCAAAAGCTGATTATAAATAAAACTTTCAAAAGTATTTGTAATCCCCACACAATACGCCAAACAAATAGGAAAAATGGCAAAAAAATACAAAATGGAGATAAACACACTCACATTACGACCAAAATACTCCTCTGCGGCGTGCGTGATGTCTTTGTCATTCCCACTTGCCTGACACACAAAGCGGCTAAGCGCGCGGTGGCTTAAATACACCATAGGGAATATAATAATGCTCATCACCACCACAGGCCAAAATCCCCCGCCTCCAGCCCTAATTGGCAAATACAAAATCCCAGCGCCCACAGCCGTGCCAAAGAGTGAAAGCGTCCAGCGCGTATCAAACTTGCTCCATTTTGGTATATGTTGCATACATCTCCTTTGTAAAAACATTTTTTGTCTATTCTATAGTATGAAGTGTTTGAAATACTTGAAATTATAGAATCTAGATTCTATAAGGACTCACTTCGAGGGGGATTTTTTGAGCATTCTGCGTAGAGAGACATAAAATTTCATCCATTCATCAAGCGGCATAAGCGGGTGTCCTCCCCATTTGGTATTTGGTGGCAAGTTTTTGCCCACAGCGCCGCGCCCAGCAATTTGCACAAAATCGCCAATGTGTATATGCCCTCCTGTGCCAGCCTGCCCACCCATAATAACATTGCGTCCCGTGCTAGTTGAGCCAGCAAGCCCTACTTGTGAAACCAAAATGCTGTGTTCGCCTATGACGCAGTTATGCCCAACTTGAACTAAATTATCAATCTTAACGCCCTGTTTTATGCGCGTTTCACCAAACACAGCCCTATCAATAGCGTTATTTGCGCCAATTTCTACATCATCTTCTATCACCACGCAGCCATTATGCTCAATTTTAATATGCCTACCATCTTTGGTATGTGCATAGCCAAAGCCATCACAGCCTATCACGCTGCCTGCGTGGATATTCACGCGATTGCCGATGATAGTGTTGCGATAAATCACCACATTTGGATAAATCTTGCAATGCTCGCCTATTTGGACATTATCGCCTATGACAACGCCGGGCATAATTACAGAATCTGCACCAATGCTTACATTTGCGCCCATACTTACATTTGTCGCCACACAAGCACTTGGAGATACTAAAGTATGAGTAGTGGGTGAAAAATCCCCTTGTGTGAATAGTTGAGAGAGCAGGGCAAAAGCAAGATGAGGGTTTTCAACCACAATGGGCTGAATATGCGCAGGCACCTTCTCAATTAAATGCGCGCGGATAAGCACCGCTCCAGCTTTAGAATCTGCTAGCTCATCTATATATTTGTCTTGGTCAATATAGCTTATGTCTGTGGCTTTAGCTTGTGTGAGTGGGGCGATTCCACTAAGTTCAAAATCCTTTTGCAAAGTGTTTTGTATGGTCAAATAGCCCTCAAACGCTTGAGATAGGGCGGCTGAAAGTAGCATAACAATCCTTTTTAGAAGTTTTGACAAAATGTGGGGGAAATCATAGCATAATGTTATAAGGATTTATTAAGATTGCGTAAAAATTGCGCGCGCTCATGGGCAGTGTTGCAAGATTTTGAGTATTTTTAAGTATAATGATTGCATTAATCATAACAAGGAGCGAAAATGGCGTGTGTTTTACAGATTGGAGCAGGTGGCGTAGGTGGCGTGGTGGCGCATAAAATGGCGAAAAATAGAGATGTTTTCACGCGCATAATATTAGCTAGCCGCACGCTTGATAAATGCAAGAAAATCGCAGATTCTATCCGCGAGAAAGGCTTAGGTGAGATTGAAATCGATAAGGTCGATGCCGATAACATCGATGATTTGGTAGCTTTAATCCAAAAATACAAGCCAAAACTCGTGGTAAATGTCGCCCTGCCTTATCAAGACCTAAGCATTATGCACGCTTGCTTGCAGACTAGCACGCACTACCTTGACACCGCAAATTACGAGCACCCTGATAGCGCGCATTTCGAGTATAAGGAGCAGTGGGCTTACGATGCGCGATATAAGCAGGCTGGGCTTTTCGCGCTGCTTGGCAGTGGCTTTGACCCGGGGGTTACGAATGTTTTTTGCGCGTATGCACAAAAGCACTACTTTGATAGCATAGAATCTATTGACATTTTGGACTGCAATGCCGGCGACCACGGATACGCGTTTGCTACGAATTTTAATCCTGAGATTAATTTGCGCGAGGTGAGCAGCAAGGCGCGTTTTTGGACTTGCGAAAAGGCTAATTTAAACGACACGAGTTTAGAATCTAATCTTGCCCTAAACCCTGATTTGCAAGAAGATTGCATATATCGTAAGTTTGAGCGCGTGGAAAAGCATTGGACGCAAGAAGTGCGAGATAAGATTAATAAGCAAAGTTCTTTAGATGAGAAATCGGGGTTGCGACGCTTTGAACGCGGAGATAAGACTTTGGAGTCTATCGCACAAGCGAGTGGCGAGCTCCCCGATTTATCGCTAAAGAACGAAGCTTATTGCGGCGGCGAGTGGCGAGATGTCGCGCCTTTGGCTCTTATGAAAGAGTGGGATTATACCGAAGTAGGCGTGAAAAATAGCTACTTGCTTTATCATGAGGAGCTAGAATCTATCGTGCGAAATATCAAGGGACTGCGGAAAATCCGCTTTTTTATGACCTTTGGCGAGAGCTATTTGACGCATATGAAAGTCTTAGAAAATGTGGGGCTTTTACGCATTGATGAGGTCGCACACAAGGGCGCAAAAATCATTCCTATTGAGGTGCTAAAGACGCTACTGCCTGACCCGGCAAGTCTTGCGAGCCGCACTAAGGGAAAGACGCACATTGGCTGCTTTATACGCGGCTATAAAGATTCTAAACTGCGAACGATTTATATTTACAATATTTGCGACCATGAGGCGTGCTATAAAGAGGTGAATGCACAAGGCGTGAGCTATACTACCGGCGTGCCAGCTATGATTGGCGCAAAGCTCATTGTAGAGGGCAAATGGGGCGTGGGCTGTGTGAAAAATACTTCGCTGCTAGATTCTAAAGATTCTAATGCAGTGAGTGCGTTTAATGCGGCGCGTGCGGCGTTAAATAAGGATATGCCTCATGGCGGCGAAGCGCAAGGGATAGATAAGGTTGTATTGTCTGCGGCAGCATCTTTAGGCGATTTTGCGGGTTGTCAAGGTGGCGGCGAAGGGAGTTTATTAGACATAAATGACCGAGCCGCCACTGCAGACTCCCGCAAAAGCGGCAAAGAGGCAACGCAGGGAGCTGGCGTGTGGAATATGGAGCAAAACGACCCTGACCCATTTATGGCAGAGCTAAACAAGCAAGGCTTACCCTATGTAGTCCTAGATGTCTTTAGCCCGGGGAACTACAAGGTGCTAGAGGATGGGAGAAAGCGACTATAGAAATTCGAAAATACTTATCTAATCCCAAAATACATATCAAAAAATAAAGGACTTGCAATGTATTTTGGTGTGGTTGCATTTTTTGTGACATATGCAAGAAAATCATTTTTTACATACAACTTGAAACTTTATAGAATCCTACAACCCTACTTTAGGGCATCTTTATCCCCATCTTTGCCCTGCGTATCCTCATAGTCAAACACAGGCAAAGAAAGCTTATAAAAAATAGCCAAAAGCCTAGCACTCACACCCACAACTAGCGTAAGAATAGTAACTAGCATAATATCTAAGTGCGCGTATTGTAGCAGCGCATAATACATAGCCCCAGCGATAATGGCAATGCCCGCATAAATCTCCTTTTGAAACACTAGCGGTATGCGCATACACAAAATATCGCGCAAAATTCCACCAAACACACCAGTAATCACCGCCGCACTCACTGCAATAATAAAGCCATAATCTTTTTCTATCGCTACTTGCGCACCCAAGATACTAAAAACAACTAACCCCACAGCGTCAAGAGTCAAAAACACCGCTTCGCTGCGCACCACTACGCGTGGTACTTTGGTAGTTAAAAGCGCAGAAGCGCAAATAAGCAGAACATATTCTGGGTGCGCCACCCAAGTAAGCGGATAGTGATTGAGCAAAATATCGCGGATAGAGCCGCCCCCTATGGCTGTTACAAGGGCGATAAATATCACACCAAATAAATCCATTTTATGCTTGCCCGCTGCGAGTGCGCCAGTCATACCCTCTGCAGTTATAGCAATAATATAAAGCGTAGTGAGTAGCATAAAAATAGCCCTATTTTGCAAGCTCCTCAAATACCTTTTGTGCGTGTCCTTTGGCGCGGACATTATAAAAACTCTCTATTATCCTGCCATCTTGCCCGATGATAAATGTGCTGCGGATAATGCCCTGCACCTCCTTGCCATACATCATTTTTGTGCCATACGCGCCATAGGCACTTGCCACACTTTTATCGTTATCGCTTAGCAGCAGAACTTTGAGTGATTTTTTCTCAATAAAATTTTGGTGGCATTTGGGACTATCGGGGCTTATGCCTACAATCACGGCATTTTTTGCGCGAAATTCGCTAGCTAGCGCGCTAAACTCCTCTGCTTCAATAGTGCAGCCGGGCGTATTATCCTTAGGATAAAAATACACAATCACGCATTGCGTGAGCAAATCTTGCAAGCCCACTTCTGTCCCATCTGCGCTTTTTAGCCTAAATAGCGGTGCTTTATCGCCTTTTTGTAGTTTCATTTTCACTCCTTAAAATTATTCGCGTCCTCATAACACAAGGCTTTAGATTCTATAGCTAGATTCTATCTTACTTTTTGTAATGCTGCACATAAGCCCTAATTTGCTCTAATATTACAGAATCTATGTGCAGCCGCAGCCGCATAACACTAAGTTTAAAGCCATAATCAAGCAGCTTTACCTCATCTTTACTCGTTACAAGCAGGCTTGTGGCGTTATATTCTTTCATGGCTTGGGTAAGAAAATCTTTATCAAAACGCGCGTGGTCTTTTAGCGTAATTTTTCCCACAATAGAGGGCAAAAACGCATCAAGGCGCGCAGGATTGGCAATGGCTGTGAGCAAAAGCATTCTAGGGCTAGGAGATTCTATCTCCACTTCGCGCGTGTAGTCTTTGCCCTCCTGCACGACTATATCGGCATCTTTATACGCGCTAGGCAATTCGCGATAAATCCCACTAGGCAAACAGAATCTAAAATATGGCTTCAAAAGCGGCTCAAGCACGATGTTTAACTTAGCAAATCTAAAGCGAAATCCATCATCTAAAAAAATGACTTTTGCGCCCAAAGCTATGGCTTTTTCTATGGCTTTTACCCTGTTTTTGCACACAATAACGCTTGCTTGATTTAATTCACGTGCCATAAGATAAGGTTCATCGCCCGCTTGTGCTTGTGAAACTTGGATTTTACCCCATTGGCTCACCACCACAAGCCCTTTTGAAGTGCGCTTATATCCGCGTGAGACTATTGCTGCGCACTCATAGTCTTTTGCTACTTCGATGATAAAGGGTGTTTTGCCGCTCCCGCCGGCGATGAGATTGCCCACGCTCACAATAGGAATGGGAAAATTATAGAATCTACCCACTTTGCGCCGCACAAAAGCCCCTATGCTAAAAAGCACACAAATAGGCAAAAGTGCGATGCTTATGCACTTTTGTATAAAATTTGGTCGATAAAAATATGCATCAATCCATCGCATTTTATTCCTTTGGGTTGGAAGTTTTTGGGTCAAAAATAGTAGGCATAGCGCGTTTAAAGGCATTTTTATAAACACGCGCGCTCAAAGATTGTATCATCTGCCAATCAAATCCCTGCTCTAAAAGCGCATTTTTTGTATCCGCGCTAAGGTGCATAGAATCTAGCCCATGAGCTGCTACAAAAGCCCTTAAAAACGCATCAATGCGCTCATAACTATAGCCCAAATCTGCCTCATCGCTTTGATAGGCAAATAAATCCGCGCTTGGCTTTTTGTTAATGATATTTTGTGGCACAAAAAGCGCGCGCGCTAGGGCAAAAATCTCACTTTTATACAATCCGCCAATAGGATTAATCGCGCAAGCCAAATCCCCAAAAATCGTGCCATAGCCCAAAAGCAGCTCACTTTTATTGCTCGTGCCTAACACAAGCGCATTTTCTGCACTCGCGCAATCATACAGCAAAGCCATTCTTAAGCGTGCACAGAAATTCCCCATACGCAGCTTTTGGGCTTTATCTAATCCATTCATAAACGCCCCACTTAAATCCATTCCCTCCTGCAAGGCAAAGGCTTCTTGAAAAGAGCCAAGCTGGATAATGCTGCTATCAAGGTTTAAAGATTGGGCGAGATTAAGCGCATCATCAAAATGCGTTGGATTTGAGCTAAGAGAGGGCATAAGCAGCACGCGCACATATTGACTACCTAGTGCTTTGCTCGCTAAAGTAGCCACCACTGCAGAATCTACGCCACCGCTTAAGCCCAAAACTACACGCGAAAAGCCGCGCGAGGCTAGCTCATCTCGGATAAAAGCGCTGCATTGCGTAATAAATGTGTCCATAAATAAACATATCCTTAAAGTATTTGAGAATCTAAGTTTGGGATTTTAGCACATTTGTGTATGCAAAATTTGATGTTAAGCGTAATTTTTGTATAACCGCGCGCTTAAACATTACACACTTTAAGAAAGGAGCAAATATGCCAAAACTGGTGGTTTTTAGCGGTGCGGGACTAAGTGCAGAATCTGGGCTAGCGACTTTTCGCAATAGTAATGGATTATGGGCGCAGTATGACCCTATGGAAGTGTGCAATTATGAAAATTGGCTTGATAATTTTGCATTGGTGCATAGATTCTATAATCTACGCAGACAGGAGCTAGCCAAAGTGCAGCCAAATGCGATGCATAAATATCTTGCTACACTGGATAAAAAGCTTAAATCAGTTGAGGTGATACACATCACGCAAAATGTAGATGATTTACTTGAGCGCGCAGGGGCGAGAAATATAATGCATATTCATGGCGAGCTTACAAAGCTTATTTGCCCGCAATGTCAGCATGTCACAAATATAGGCTATAATGCCTACACACCCGCACCTTGTGAGCAATGCGGTTATACTAAAGTGAAGCCAAAAATTATCTTTTTCTTTGAGCAAGCCCCGCTATATGCGCCCATGTATGAGATTCTCTCCTCACTTTCACATAATGATATGGCGCTAGTGATTGGCACAAGTGGGAATGTAGTGGATATTAGTATGCTGCTCACATACGCGCAGAGGGGTGGAAAGCGCATAGGCTCTAAGATTTTAAATAATCTCGCGCCAAGCAAAAGCATTACAGAATCTGTATTTGATAAAATTTTTTATAAGCCAACTACAGAGGCAATAGCAGATATTGACAAAGAAATTTTGGCGTTCTTTAACTAAAAATTTTAAACAACAATTAAAGTAAATAAACAATATTTAAGCCATTTTTGCATACGATAATGGCTTTTTTAGACTTCGCAAAACAACAAGAAAGGAGAAAAGATGCAAGACACAAAAAGACGCGATTTCTTGGGAATGGCTCTAGGTGGTGTCGCTGCTGTGGGCGCGGTGGCGTCTTTGTATGCGATGAAACGCTCTTGGGACCCATTGCCTAGCGTTGTTTCAGCTGGTTTTACTACATTTGATTTAAGCGCATTGCAAGAGGGCATACTGCACACGGTGGAGTGGAGAGGTAAGCCTGTATATATTCTCAAAAAATTAGCTAATGCCCAAAAAGTAGAGGGGCGCGACTTTGAAGTAGGTGGCGCACTCTATACAGTTGGAATTCAAATCTGCACGCATTTGGGCTGTATCCCTAGCTTTAATCAAGCCTCGCAAGAATTTGCCTGCGCTTGCCATGGAGGGAGGTTTGATGCTTCGGGTGTTAATGAAGCTGGCACACCTCCACCACGCCCTATGGATATTCCACCCTTTAAAATCGATGGCACAAAAATGGTCTTAGGCGAAGAAGGGCAAGAATACAAAGCCTTGCTTGAAGTAAAGAAAGCATAAGGAGGCGACAATGGAAGTGAAAAAAGCTAATGGCTTGGTGGATTGGCTAGACCAACGCCTTGCTCTTAAGAAATTTTTAGAAGTGATGATGACAAAATATTGGATTCCCAAAAATATCAACTTCTTATGGGCTATGGGCGTGGTGCTGCTCGTGCTATTTACTTTACTTGTAGTGAGCGGACTATTTTTGCTTATGTATTATAAGCCTGATGTGAATTTGGCTTTTGATAGTGTAAATCATACCATTATGAGCGAAGTGGCATTTGGCTGGCTGTGGCGGCATATTCACGCAGTGGCTGCAAGTATGATATTCCTCATCATTTATATCCATATGTTTGTGGCTATTTATTATGGCTCGTTTAAAAAAGGGCGCGAAATGGTGTGGATTGGCGGTATGCTGCTTTTTGTGCTATTTTCTGCAGAAGCATTTAGCGGCTATATGTTGCCTTGGGGACAGATGAGCTACTGGGCGGCGGCTGTTATTACTAATCTTTTTGGTGGGATTCCTGTGATTGGCCCTGATGTGGTTGAATGGGTGCGCGGAAACTTTGTAGTAGCAGATTCTACATTGACACGATTTTTTATGCTGCATGTTTGCTTGCTGCCTATCGTGATTATTGGCGTGATTGCGCTGCATTTTTATACGCTAAGAATGCCGCATGTGAATAATGAAACAGGCGAGCATATCGACTTTGAAGCAGAAGCAAAAAAATATGAAGAAGGCAAGAAAAAAGAATCTAAAGTCATTCCTTTCTGGCCTGTATTTTTATCAAAAGATATTTTTGTTGTGTGTAGCTTTATGATTGGGTTTTTCTATCTAGTATGCTTTCATTTTGATTTTGCTATGGACCCCATTAACTTTGACCCAGCAAATAATATGAAAACGCCCGCGCATATCTACCCTGAATGGTATTTCTTGTGGAGCTATGAGGTATTAAGAGGATTTTTCTTTAGCGCAGATTTAGGATTAATTGCCTTTGGTATTGCGCAAGTGGCGTTTTTATTCTTGCCATGGCTTGATAGAAGCCCTAATGTTGCGCCCGCTCATAAACGCCCGGGCTATTTTGTATGGTATTGCCTGCTTGTGGTAGATATGATTGTGCTTACTATCTTTGGTAAGCTCCCACCAGAAGGAGCAAATAATTTCATTGGTTTTGTGGCTTCGATTGGATTTTTATTCCTTGTATTTGTCGCCCTGCCTATAGTTACTATGCTTGAAAACAAGAAGGAGGCACACCAATGAAAGAGTTAAAAATTCTAGCTATTCTTATAGTGGTTGTAGGTGTGCTTTACTGGGGTGTTGAACCTTTGGCTCATGCGACTTTCCACCCTGAAGTGGCAAAGGCTGATTTTGCATTTAAAGATTTGCAAGAAGTAGATATTAGTAAAGGCGATGCAGAGCGTGGTAAGGCTCTCATTGAGGCAAATTGTATAGGCTGCCACACCCTTAATGATGTGGGCATTGCTGGAGGCGATATGGCAATGTATTTTCGCGATGATAAAGAGGCGACTATCTCAACGCCTGATATTTCCACTGCAGGCGCAATTTATCATGAGAAATTTTTGGCAAATCTTATTATGAATCCTATTGAAACGCTCCACCTTAGCCATAAATTTCCTAATTTTGACTTTCCTATGCCTCCGTATGCTGGCGATGAAAATCAAGAACAAGAAGTGGCAGATATGGTCGCCTATCTCAAATCCATAGGCTCTGTATCGCTTAAAAAACAAGTCTTAGAATCTCAAGAGTTCGTGAGCAAAAAAGAAAGAATTGAAAAGGCAAATATATCTGAATCGCAAAAGCAAAATGAGATTGCAAAGCTTGAAGATAGCCTTACAAATAAAGCCGTATTCCTCAATGCCTGCTCACGCTGTCATACGATGAAATATGACAAAGTCGCCTCAAAGACTACGCCTCAAAGCTTGGGTATATATCTTGGCTCAGCTGCGCCGGATTTATCAACTATCATTCGCAGCAAGGGTGAGCATTATTTAGAGTATTTCATCAACGACCCGCAAAAAGTCTCTTACAAATCTATACAAGAGGCTATTATCAAAAAGCAAGGCTCACTGCCTGCTAATGACAAAAAAAGCGATTGGCAAGATGACAAAGATTATAGCAATCTGGCCAAAGAGCTAGGCGTTATGCCGGTGGGACTTTCTATGCCGCGCGTTGGATTAACACAAGAATCACAAGAGCGCGTTGTGGCTTACTTAGAATCTATTGGAGATTCTAAAAAAGCGGAGCGCGAAAGCTTGGGCGTTAAAATAATGATTTTCTTTGCTGTGATGAGCGTGCTAGCATACCTATGGAAGCGCCGCATTTGGAGCGAAGTGCATTAAATATAGAATCTAGCCATAGAATCTAAGGTTGCGACCCTAGATTCTATGCTGCACTAAAACCTTTCAGATTCTATCCTTGCATACTTACTTTTTAAATTCCATAACCATACAATTATTAGGGCAAATTAAAGCGGCATTACTGCGTGATATGCTCCTCAAAAATAAAGCGATGTTCCTCTGGCAAAGCGTTAAAAAGCGCTAAAGCTAAGGCTCTAATCTCCCACAATGCACTCTTAGAAGTGCGCAAAGCAAGAAAATTTTGCAAACTCCTTGCATTAATGCTAAAACTTAGTTCTGTGCGATAAGATTCTGGCATAGCAAACTTGGCAATGTCGTTATTTACATTATTGCACAGAATCTGGCGCAAATTTTCAAGCGCATGGAGTGAGGCGAGATTGACCTGCTCATTGCTTGTGAGGACGATAAATTCCTCTGCACGCGCTAGATTTTCTGCGTTGGCAGGGAGAAAGCTAGGGAGATTTTTAAGTTCTTTAAGCGTGTAGCGTGAAGATTTCACACTAAAGCTTGCCATTCTGTGGCGTGCTAGCTCCTGCAAACACGCGCGAGAAATGCCTTGAATATAAAAATTATAGTGCAAATGCTCCAAAGTGCTTGCGTGCTTAAATTTATTCCCCACCCTATCGATAAGCTCCATATCTTTCTGCCCACCATTATCGCTTTTATCAAAGCTCTGCCAACAAGTGCGAATAGCGTGGCTGCATACCTCCAAAGGCGTATAATGTAAAAGTGTGATATGAATCTTGCAAGCGATATTCTCTACCATAAATGTCTCCTTTATCTGCCCTTCTTTATAGAATCTTAACGCAGTTTATATAATACTTTAATGAATGCAATTGCCCATAAAAGCTACAAACATCAAGGAGCGCAAATGATATGGCTTGATATTATTGACCCAAAGTATGTGCTATTTTTTAAATCCTTATTGCCTAAACTTCAGGCGCTAGATTCTGTGATTATCACCACGCGCAAAAGTGCGGGCTATGATGAATGTGCCAAACTCCTAAAACTCTTTAATATAGAATCTTATGCTATTGGCGGCTATGGGGGAGCGAGCAAGCTTGGTAAATTTGAGGCGAGATTAAAGCGGCAAAAGGGCTTTTTGGCACTTTTTAAAAAAGTGGGTATGCCGCATCTTTTTATCACTGGAGCAAGCGTAGATGGCGTGCAGTGCGCGTATGGTTTGGGCATTCCTATCGTGCAGTTTGCTGACACGCCTGTGGCAGATTGGCGCTTTAGTAAAGAAAAAATCACTATTCTTTCGCGCTTGAGCTTGCCGCTCTCAAGCCTTGTTTTTTATCCTTTTGTCGTGCCAAAAGTGTGTTACACAAGTTTGGGGCTAGCAGATTCTCAAGTCATAGCTTATGATTTTATAGATGTGGCTTTATGGCTGCAAGATGTGCCTACTTATGCGCTAGATTCTATACAGCGCGCAGCATTTTGCAAAAAGTGGCATTTAGATAAAAATCTACCCATTATTTTAGTGCGCGAGGAGGAGTATAAGGCGCATTATGTGACGCAAAAACTGCCTATTATTTATGAGAGTATTACGCTTCTAGCTCAAGCGTTTAATGTATTGCTTATGCCGCGATATGAAAGCGATGGGTTAGAAACGCGCTTTGGAGGGCAGGCGCGTATTACAATCATCAAGCAAAAGCTTATGCCAAAAGATTTTTATCCCTTTATTGATGTGCTGCTAGGTGGGGGCGGGACTATGAATTTAGAGGCGTGCTATCTTGGCATACCTGTGATTTCTACGCGCTCGCTTTTATTGTTCCATGATAAATTTCTTATAAAGCACAAACTTATGTATCACGCAAAAAGTGCGCAAGAAGTGATGTCTTTGCTCACAAAAATCCCAAAAAAATCCCAAAAAAAGCAAGATAGCCTCTTTGCACCAAATGGTGCGGATTTTAGTAAAATCCTACCTCATATCAAAAAGCTTATACACCGCCCATAGCGTGCGAACTCATATCCCACATCGGCACAAACACGCCTAGAGCCAAAAGCAAAAGCAGCACGCCCATAATAAAGCTTAAAAGCGGCTCGATGAGTGAGATTAAAAAATCAATCTTGCCTTGTGCAATCTCCTCAAAGCGCTTTGCACACACTTCAAGCATTTCAGGCAATTTCCCGCTTTGCTCACCAGCAGCCAAAATGGCTAGCGAAATATCATCTAATAAATGCTCTTGTGTGAGCGCAAGCGATAGGCTTTTGCCATTTTTTACTAAAGTGAGTGCTTGCATAAAGCGCGCTTTAAGGGCTAGATTGCCTATAGTATCATTGCTTAGGCTTAAAGCCACATCAAGTGGCGTGGCGGATTTAAGCTGCAAAAAGAGTGTGAAAGTGTATTGATAAAACACATTAAGCTTTATCATCTCGCCAATGACTGGTACATGCAGGCTTAACGCGTGGATTTTGTGCCTAAAGTTAAGTGAGCGCGTATAGAATCTATACAGCACCACCGCGCTCACAGCGCATACAATCAAAGCTATTAGCCCAAAATGCGTGAAAAAATGCTGCAAATGTATAAGCACACGCGTGTATATGGGCAAATTCACGCTTAGTTCGTCAAACATCACCAAAAATTCCGGCAGCACAAACATCACTAGCCCCACAAACGCCCCGATAATGCTTATAAGCACAAGCAGCGGATACAAAAGTGCGCGCTTAATTTTGCTTTTATTTTTATGCTCTTTTTCCAAATGCGCGCTAAGCATTTTAAAAATCTCGCCTAGCTCCCCGCTTTTCTCGCCAAGTGCTATCATACTCCAAGTCATATCGCCAAAAATATGCCTATGCTCCTTGAATGCTATAGATAATTTCTGTCCTAGATTCAATCGATAAGCAATCTCAAGCAAAATATGCTTTAAAGCAGGCTTTTGTGTGTTTTTCGCACACACTTGAATGACTTCTAAAAGCGGCAGGGAGGCACTTAGCATAATTGAGATTTGCAAAAAAAGCGCGCTTATATCTTGTTTATTAATTTTATTATCAAGCCACAGCATCTGCAAATGCAAAAACTCAAAACCGCTTAGAACCTTAATGTCAATGGGATAAATATTATACTTTTGCAGGCTCTGCTCTTTGGCATTTTCATATGAAGTCGCAAAAAGTGTGATTTGAATATGTGCATTATCCTTAATGCCTTTAATGAGATATTTTCGCGGCAGTTTGTTGGGCAGTTTTTTCATATTTTGCACACTCTATAAATTTCATCAAAGCTACTTAGCCCATTTTTTAGCATTTGCAAGCCATTTTCAAACATGCTCTTAAAGCCCATTTGCCTTAGCTCCTGCATGATATATGCCTTATTTTGTGGGGATTTAATATATTCATACACTAAGGGCGAATGCTCTAAGCATTCACTTATTAATAAACGCCCGCTAAAGCCCTGCATATGGCAATGTCCGCAGCCATTTGGCGCAAAAAATGAGCCTTGCTCCACCTCTTCCCATAAATGCGTGATAGCACGCTGCTCAAAGTGTTTATAAACTTCTTGCGCAGAAAGGGGCAGCTTGCAATGTGGGCAAAGCCTCCTAGCTAATCGTTGGGAGATAACTAAATGCAAACTTGAAGCAAGCAAATAGCCCTGTGCGCCCATATCAAGCAAACGCTCTATCACGCTTAGAGCATCATTAGCATGCAATGTAGCTAGCACTAAATGTCCGGTCAAAGACGCTCTAAGCGCGATTTCAAGGCTTTGCTCATCGCGTATCTCGCCTATGCTTAAAATATCTGGGTCATGGCGCAGTATCGCCCTTAATGCTTGTGTGAAGCCAAAATCATATTTATCCTGCACAAGCACTTGAGTAACAAGCTGCATTTGGTATTCAATGGGGTCTTCAAGGGTGATAA
The DNA here is from genome assembly GCF_000763135.2 of Helicobacter jaachi. Classification (NCBI taxonomy): domain Bacteria; kingdom Pseudomonadati; phylum Campylobacterota; class Epsilonproteobacteria; order Campylobacterales; family Helicobacteraceae; genus Helicobacter; species Helicobacter jaachi. The sequence continues at coordinate 84,135 of NZ_JRPR02000004.1, forward strand.
TTTTTTTAAGCGGGGATTTGAGTAATTCTAATATCGCATAAAGTGTTGTGGATTTGCCACTGCCTGTTGGACCTGTGAGCAAAATAATGCCATGTGGGGTAAAAATATTGCGCTTAATAATCTCTAAATGCGTAGGATTAAAGCCTAGCTGCTCTAAATGAATGCTTTTGGCATTTTTATGCAAGATTCTAAGCACAATTGACTCTCCACCAAATGCGGGCAAACATGAAAGCCTAAAGTCATAGCCCAAAGCATTAAATTCGCGACTAAATCGCCCATCTTGGCTTTGCCGATTTTGATTAATATCAAGCTCGCACTCAAGCTTTAAAAGCGAGCTTAAAGCCTCAAAGATGCTAGATTCTAAGCTGAAAATTTCCCTTAGCATACCATCTACGCGCACTCTTATGCGCGCTTTATGGATATGCTGCTCATTAAAGCATTCAAAATGTATATCACTCGCGCCCTCCTCAATGCACGCCTGCAAGATAAAATCAAGCAGCGCCACCGCGCTTAAATCTTGAAATGCGTTTTTAGAATCTAGAGGCGTTTTGTGCTGCTGCAAAAGGGCATTTTTAAGCGTATGAAACATTTGAAAGCGCTGGATTTGCTTTGCTTGCACATCAAAGGCTTGGGGCAAGCAAGTAAAAAGTGCTAATTTCGCATAAGGATATAGCTTTGCAATATGCGCGCGTATAAGCCCAATGGGCGCGCTAGTATCTTTAAGGGCTATGCACACTTCTTTGGAATTAAAAGCAAAAATAAGGCACTGATGCTTTAAAATAAATTTATACTCAAGTGCGTTCAAAGATTTTTCGCACAATGTGTGCGTGTGCAGGTTAATAAAAGGCAGCGCCTCACTCATCATACGCCCTTTATAGAATCTAGCCTACACAAAGGGCTTCTCGCGTATAGAATCTAGCTCATACATAAAATCCTGCCCATGTAAAAAATCAATAATTTCTTCTATGCGCTCCTGCTCTCCATACTCCCCACGCTCCTGCGCATCTAGCTGCACGATGTGCGGAGCGATGACAATCACCATTTCTTGCGTTTCTTGAATATTTTTTGTATAGCTAAATAAATATTTTATAAGCGGAATATCGCCTAAAAGCGGGATTTTGCGCCTTATTTGCCCCTCTGTTTTATCAATCAATCCTCCAAGCACAATTCTTTCTCCATCTTTTACCTGCACGAGCGAAGAGAGCTGCTTAGTTGAGAGATTTGGCGGAGTATCAAGGGCAGTGGTGTGATTTTCAATAGCAATATCTTTTGTTTTAGTAATAGATGGATTAATTTTTAGGATAATTTTATTGTCTTTAATGCTTGGCGTTACATCAAGCAAAATGCCCGCAAAGACTGATGGAAAAGCTTGAGCGTTATTTTGGATAGAAGTGCCTTGCGTGGTGGTTTGATAAGTGGTGTTTTGCGAATAGCGCAGCACACTACCTACGCTAATGATAGCGGGCTGATTGTTAAGTGTGAGTACTTTAGGATTAGAAATAGAATGCACTTTGCCATAAGTTTGTAAGAATTCTATAATGCGGTTAATGCTCACCCCTTGTGAAAAAATATTAATCCCAAAGCCCTCATTGCCTTGTGTGTTGGCATTTGGCGGCAGTGTCATAAGGTTACCAAGCTTATAAAATTCATTCCAATCAATGCCATAAGTTTGGTTATTTGTGTGCTGCACATTGAAAATATGCACATCAATAAGCACTTGCTTTTGAATCTTAGCATTAAGATGAGCGATATATGCCTCTACACGCCGCAGTTGCGCAGGCGAAGCAGTGATAGTGAGCAAACCTGCGGCTTTATTGATGATAATATCTTTACTTTTTTTGCTAGATTCTGGCTGATACGCATCACCGGGTGCATAAGCAATGCCTGCAATCTCCTGCCACAGCTCGCCCCAAAAGTCAATCTCATCAATGCTATAAATTTTTGTCCCACTTTTACCAATGTTTGGATTATTAGAAGTGGCTTTACTCATCGCCATTTTATGCGCTTGAGATTCTATCTCAAAGTTTGAAATCCCTATAGGTGCGCTTGAATGCGTGGTGTTATATAAAGATTGCACTTGATTATCTTGTGAAAACACAATATCTGTATTGCTAGAACCAACGCGCGTGGTGGCGATATAGCTAATCTCAAAAGTTTTTGTAAGTAAAGAGCCAATTTTTAGCGTGCCTTTATTAAGCGTATAATGGAAGTCATTGCCCATGATTAGGCTTTCAAGGATATTTGTTAAGGGCTTATCTTTTATATGAATGGCACTTTTCTTGCCATCAAGCAGGGCTTTGGTATCTTCTTGCAGATAAATAACGCTTAAATGGCATTGTGCGGCGATTTCCTCGATGATTTTGCTAAGCATGGCATGGCTGCTTGAGTGGATATTCATAGCCTTACCGCACGCAAGGAGTAAAGAGGGCATAAAAAATAGCGCGAAAATAAGGAGCAGAAGTGGCAAAGTAGCGTCCTTTTTGAAACTAGAGTGGCTAGATTGTGCCACAATAAACCTTTGATTTGCTTTATTCATGTGGGCGCATTTCCTTGCCCACTTCAAGCACATAGCGCGCATTTTGGCTCTGCACATACACAGCATGAGATTCTATATGTGATATATAATACTCACTCATATACTCGCCTACACTTAGCCACTGCCCATTGATTAGGGCTTTGCCATTAATGATAGCCTCAAGCATTAAATCTGTATGTAAAGACATAGAATCTAGCGCAAAAGGATTATGCAATGCGTGCAAATGCTCCTTTATAGCCTCCTTAGAAAATCCCTGCAGGCTTGAAATAAGCGCGTGAATATCTGCCTTAGAATCTAGCGCGTAAAGATTAAGCGCAAAAAGTAATAATATAAGCTTTTTTCTCATTTGGCACTGCTTTGTATAAAGGGGTTTAAATGATAATCTACAATCAGCAGCTCAAAGCCCATTTGCGCACTATCTTTAGGCATTAGATGTATAGTATCAAGGCTAAAAAATGGATAAGATTCTATAAACTCAAGTAAAGCAATAAATTGTGCAAAGTCCCCCACACCTTGAATGCGCAGTGCATTAAGCGCAGGATAAGGCGCAAAATGCGTGAGATTAAGGCTATGTGCTTTGGCAAAGGCAATGAGTTGAGAGATGAGCGAAAATGGATTGAGTGGAGGCTCTTGCGGGCTTATGTGGCTCTGTAAAAGGGCTAGATTCTCATTTATATGTTCAATGTGCGCTTGTAGGGCTTGTGTCTGCTCTAAATGCTGCATTTTGGTGTGATTTACAGAATCTAGCGAGAGTTTTAGCTCATTGTGCGCGCTTTTGTGCATATTCTGTAATGCAGAAAAACGCTCAAACAAAGGCATATACACAAATTCTATCATCACAAATGCCATACATAAGATTAAAGCAAGGCTTAACAAATACCGCTCGCGCTTAGTTTTAGTAGATAAAAAATGCTCCAAAGCACCAAAAATACGCGCATAAAGATTAGATAACATAATGCACAACCATAATTTGCGCCTTTGTTTTATCAGGCATATCTGGCGCAGATTCTATAGCACCTTCTTGCGCTTTATTTATAGAATCTGGATGGTTAAAAAGCGCGCTTTGCGTGCCGTTATTAAGCGTGGCAAGCAGGGAGGAGAGATGCATCTGCGATGAGGAACTCACCTGCATAGTGGCGATAAAAATTTGGGGCGTGAAATAAAATGCTATCCCCTCAACGCTAATGTGCGCGACATTACATTGTGATAGGATACTCTGCATAAACTCATAGCGCTTAATGTAGCTCTGCTGCCATGTATGCACTTCTTGCAGATTCTCTAAAAGCATATGTTGCTTTTTTGTAAGCTCGCTTAGAGTGCTGGTGTGCGCATTTGGCGTTTTTTCATTATTGCCCTCTTGTGCGAGCTGCAGCATATCATCTGGCATAAAAAGCTGCTGGGTTTGCTCATTTAAGCTTATTATGGCGTTATGCAAATAGTGATTATAGCTAGCAAGCCCTAGCGGAATAAGACATACAAATAGCACAAAAACCGCTGCAATACCTGCATATAGCCTTTTGTATGGGCTTGGCTTAGGCGCAAAATTAGGCAAAGATACTTTTGTATTTTCATACATTTTGGCATATTCAAAAGCTAGAAATGCCCTAAAATGCTCAAAATCTATCTCGCCCTTAAACCCAAAGCATTCATAAAATGGCACAAAACTTAGCCCTTGCACATTTTTGGCTTCAGATTCTATAGAATCTACAGAATTTGTATGCACATCTTGGGAGGGCGCATGGGGCGTGGATTCTATAAATTGATGAGGGAGGGAGGGCATAAAATAATATATCTGCTTAAAAACCTGCCCATACGCATCTTGCAAATATGCAATATGCCCTTGCACACGCTCTTGTAGCATAGAATCTGCCATATCTAGCACACATATTTCCCTCAAAGCATTATGCTCAAAGTAGCACAGATAAGATTCTATCCACGCCACAAACGCATTTTGACTTTTATGGGCGTTTGCAGCAAATGCGCACAGGGGCAAAAATATATCGCTAGTAATGATAGCAGTATGGGGAAGTGCGCGGGATTTGGCAAAGAAAAAGCACTCACACACGCATTTTTGCTCATCAAACAAATGCGGATAGGCAGTGAAATATAGCTCATAAGCATAGCTTGGCGCTTTTAGCGGCGCGAGTGAAATAAGCAGCGACGCACCTGCAGACTGAAGCGCAAGTGTATCCACTTCTAAGCGCGTATAAATAAGCTCTGTGGGAGGCAAAGAAATAATACAAGCACGCTTTGGGATTTTATCACATAGCACAATCTCGCCATTACTTAGCTCATAGGCTTTGTGCGTGTCAAAAAAGATAGGATTTGTGGGTTTATTTTTTATATGTTTCATATTTGCCCTGCTGCGGGATTTATGGTGGAATTTTTAGCAGGATTTATAGAATCTAGCGCGCCAATGCGTTGGGAGTGCGTAATAGCAATGGCAATAGCATCGCTAATATCAAGAGGCTTTATGTCTGCACGAATGCCAAGTATTTTTTTAACCATAAAGGCGACTTGCGCTTTATCAGCCTTGCCATTGCCTGTGAGAGCCTTTTTAACTTGTAGCGGCGTGTATTCAGCAAAGTTGCCTACATCTTGCAAAATCTTAAGACTTAGCGCGCCGCGAAATTGCGCAAGCTTAATCACGCTTTTAGGATTATAAGCAAAAAATATATCCTCAATAGCCACCTCATCTATGGAAAAATGCTTTAAAATCAAATCTATCCCCTCTATACATTCTAGAATCTGCGCTTGCAAATGCCTTTGCTTAATCTTTATAAACCCCGCCTCCAAAAGCTTAAGTTTGCGCGACATAGGCGCATAATCAATCACCGCATAGCCACAATTTCTACTCCCGGGGTCAATGCCTAAGATATGCACATTTAATCCAAATTAAAAGTTTTTTTCATTATGATGACGCTTCCATTTTTAGAATCTTTAAAGCTTAAGAATCTTTGATTATTCACATTTTATTCACAGGGTAAATCAAGATTCTATCTTTCCCCATAGGAAGTAATATTGTCCATAGATAATATATTAAAAAAACTTAAAACTAAGCTATCAGAATCTGAATATGCTTCTTACATCTCACTTATGGAGTATGATGAAAGTGCCTCTAGGACGGATACGGAAGTATTTTATGTGCCTAATATGTTTGTGGCAAATTGGATAAAAAGTAACTATTTAGAAATTATCGCGCATGCTTTTGAAGATGAAAATACGCTAGGTATTCGTCCAGAAATTCACATCAAAGTGAGAAAACAAAACCACAATGTGAAAAGTGTAAATCTTAATAAAATCGCTATGCCCTCCACAAATGCGATGAGTCTTAATCCCTACTACACTTTTGAAAACTTTATTGTGGGTAAATCTAATGAGCATGCCCACACCATTGCTAAGCTTGTGGCTCAAAGACAAGCCTCTGCGTATAATCCTGTGGTATTTTATGGTAAGTCTGGGCTTGGCAAAACGCATTTGCTTAACGCCATAGGCAATGATGTGAAAGAAAAAAACAAAAATGTGTTGTATGTTACAGCTGAAGATTTCCTCAATGACTATATGGAAAAAATTAAGCGCAAAACTATGGATAGCTTTCGCCATAAATACCGCAAATGTGATTATTTGCTTATTGATGATGTGCAGTTTTTTGGCGGCAAAGAAGGCGTGCAGGAGGAGCTTTTAAATACCTTTAATGCGCTGTATGGCTCTAAAAAACAAATTGTGATGACAAGCGATAAGCCTCCCAAAGAAATTAAAGGCTTAGAAGATAGGCTGCGCTCGCGCTTTGAAGGTGGGGTTATGGCAGAGATTACTAATCCTGAACTTGAGACAAAAATATCCATTATAGAATCTAAGTGCGAGCTTAACCGCATTAGCCTTGATAAAGAAGTCATTGAATACATCGCTTCAAATATTCATGCTAATATCCGCCAGATTGAGGGGATTTTATCCACCATAAACACGCATCTTAATCTTTCGCCACAAAGCAATGCCTTGCTCATTGCCAAAAATGTGCTTAAAAATTATCAAAATGAGAGATTAGGCGACATCACGCTTGATAATATTATAAAAGTGGTGAGTAAGGAGCTAAACATTAAGCCTAGTGAAATTACCTCTAAAGAGCGCAGCCGTAAGGTTGCCTTCGCGCGGCGCGCTGTTATTTACCTCGCACGCTCTTTAACGATTAATTCCATGCCTATGATTGCCAAAGAGCTTGGTATGAAAGACCATAGCTCTGTGAGCAAGGCTTTAAAGGCTATTGAAACAGAAATTAAGCAAAACCCCTCCACAAAAAGCATTATCGAGGATATAAAAAGCAAAATTCAACAAAGTCTTGATAGCATATAGATAACACCCATAGCGCAGCAAAATATAGAATCTAGAATCTATAAAAGTGCTACTTAAAGCTACAATCTTTCTTAAAATAATTCTTGACTATGCGCTTAATTTGCTAAATTTTTAGTTTGTAACTAAAAATTGCTAGAATTCCTCGTTGTTTGATTTTTATAAGGAGCAATAATGATTGATTTGGGTATGGAACTAAGCGACTCTACGCTCATTACATCTAAAACAGATTTAAAAGGCAGGGTAACATATTGCAATAAAGATTTTCTCCGATATAGCGGCTTTAGCGAAGATGAAGTATTTGGAAAACCACACAACATCGTGCGACACAAGGATATGCCAAAGGCGGTTTTTAAAATTTTGTGGGATTATGTTAAAAGGGGCGAGGAGGTCTTTGCCTTTGTGAAAAATAGAACCAAAGATAATGGGCATTATTGGGTTTTTGCCAATGTCACACCCTCATTTGATATGCAAAAAAATATCGTGGGCTATTATTCTGTAAGGAGAAAGCCAAATCCCAAAGCCATTAAGCAAATCGCTCAAGTATATCGCTCTATGCTTAGTGCGCAAAGTCAATCCACGCAGGCAAGCTACGCATTGCTTGAGCAGAAGCTTAGCGAGCATAATATGTCTTATAATCACTTCATACTTTCTTTGCAGGAGCGCGCATAATGAAATGGCAAGATATATTAGTGCTTGCCTTGTTGGTAGTGGGCATAGGGCTTGATGTGTATACAAATGGGCTAAGCATGGTAAGCGCGATATTTGTGCTTATTGGTATTGTGTGGATTCTAAACTATTTGCTTTCACGCAAAGATAGGCGCTTAGTGCAAGCACTACTGCTTACCATGCAGGAATACACGCATGGTAAGTTTGAGGCGCGCATTACGCATATCAAGGGTAAAAGCGCAATATCAAAGATTTGTGAGTGCGTGAATGATTTTGCTGACCATTTGGAAGCCTTTTTGCGCGAGGTAAAAACTGCCATTGAATGCTCAAGAGAGGGTAAATATTATCGCAAGGCTATTATGGAGGGCTTAAATGGCACTTTCGCACAAAATATCGAGGGCATTAATCAGGCATTAAGCGAGATTGAAAAAAACGCCAAAGATTCTATCCGCAACGCCCTCTCAAAAAATTTAATGAATCTTAGCCTCACTAGCCAAAATACCAACCTCGATAGTATCTCCCACACACTTAATGAAGATATCGTGCATATGAAAAAGGTGGATTTAAATATCCGCGATATTCGCACTTTAGCCCTTAATAGCAAAGAAGATGTAACCAATCTCACAAGCTCCATTGGCGAGCTGCTCACGCTTATTGAGGCAAATAATCAATCAATTGAAAATCTAGCGCAAAAATCAAGCGATATTGGCAATGTCGTAGAGCTTATTAATGACATTGCCGAGCAGACCAATCTTTTAGCGCTCAATGCCGCTATCGAAGCCGCACGCGCGGGCGAGCATGGGCGGGGCTTTGCTGTGGTGGCAGATGAAGTGCGAAAACTCGCAGAAAAAACACAAAAAGCCACCAATGAAATTTCTATTTCTATCCAAAGTATGCAGCAAGAAGTAGGTAGCATTGAAGAGGGCGGCGAGGAAGTGAGCAAAATCACTTCCGTTTCAGAATCTAAACTGCAAAGTTTCAAAGAAGTATTTGATAAAATGGAGGCAAATAGCCATTCTTTAAACGATATCTTTACCCAGCTCTACAAGCGCCTCGTGCTTTCTGTGACAAAGCTTGACCATATTGTGTTTAAATCAAATCTCTATTTGTGCCTTAACACTCAGCAAAACCATACAAGTTTGCAAACAAATAATCCTATTTCTTCTCTGGTTGATGACAAAGATACAAATGCCATTATTTACGCACTGCTACCACAAGCAGAGCTTGAAAACATTAGCCAAAGATTAAAGCAGGACGCACTTAATGCGGTGGCTTTCATCGGAGAGGAACTCACACAAGAGAGTTCGGCAAAAATTTTAGAAGATGTCAAAGAAGTGGAGCAAAGCTCTGCCGTGCTGCTTGAGCATTTAACTCCCAAAGAGTAGCTAGATTCTATAACTCACGTAAAAATATAGAATCTAGAAAAATGTGTGCATTTTTAAACATTTAGATACGCTTGCGCGCTCTATTTGCCCATTTTAATTAGCTTACCTTTGCTACAAATTTTCTCCCTAAATGCGCGCTCTTTAGCTCGCTTAAAGCCTGTGGAATCTCGGCAAAATCAATTATTTGAATATCTGGCAAAAGTATTTCGCCGCTTAAAACAAGGCTAAAAAGCTCCTCTCCTTGCGCTCTAAGCCGCCTAAAATCCGCCTCACTACCGCACTCATGTATCGCACCTAGCGCAATCTCATGCAACGAAGGACAAAAAGTAAAAGCCCTCACAGCATTCTCCTCAATGCGCCCCAAAATAGAAACGATATGCCCATAATAGCCCAAAAGGCAGACTAGCTCGCTAGCCTTGCCCATCGTATCAAAGATAGCATAGAATCTATTCCGCACAGATTCTATCGCGCCATTTATAGAATCTAGATTCTGCGCGCAAAACTCCTCATACTCATAGCACGCCCACGCCCCTTGCGCCAAAAGCACGCTATGATGCTTCTTACTTGCCACAGCACTTACTCTAGCATTTTGCCGCACTAAAAGCGAGAGCAGTATCCGCCCAAGCGCGCCCCCAGCGCCATACACGAGCACATCTCTCCCCGTAAGCAATGGCACTTTATGCAGCGCCTGCATAGCAGTAAGCCCAGGGCAAGGCAGACTAGCGGCAATATGCAGCGGCAGGCTAGCAACTAGTGGCATTAACGCACTAGAACGCACAATGCTATATGTGCTAAAACTCCCATCACTGCGCAAATCCGTGTGATACGCGTATATCTGCCCGATTTTTATAGGATTATGCTCTTGATTTGGGTAGCTTGTAAGTGCGATACCAACGCCATCTACGCCCATTATCTGCCCTGCTTTTTTAGGCGAAAAGCTATCTAAAAGCTTGTAATCAACAGGATTTAGCCCGACAAAAAGATTTTGTATAAGCGTCTCTCCCGCATTTAGCGCGCGCAAGGGCTTTTCTTGCAGGCTAAGCTTTAAAGGCGTATTTGGAGCAAAGCAAAAGCCTTTCGTATTTTGCGGCATTTTAGGGACTTCATTCATTATTCACCTCGCATTTTGCAAAGTTATAGAATCTAGATTCTATATCACCCCATATTCTTTCAAAAGGTCGCCTAGGAGTGTGTTGTCAATTTTTGCTATGGCGGCTTTTTCAAGCAGTTTGACTAAAAAAGGCACTTTCATTTCTGTGGGCTTTTTCCCGTCCATTAGCCGCACGCTAGAGGCAAGCAGGGCGCGAATATCAAAGCGCGAGCCAAAGACTTCCGGCACGCCCCTATCCACATTCAATAAAGTATAAACCGCCTCCATCGCCGTTCTAACCGAGTATTCAGTCGTAAAAATCGTATCACTAGCCGTCTGTGCAAACTGCCCTAAAAACGCAAAATTCACACAACCCTGCGGCACCACATCAGGTCTATCACCCTTTGCGCGCGGCATAAAAAACGCCGTGATATAGGGCATCATGCAAGGCACACAGCGCGCATGCTTTTCGCTATATTCCACAATCTTATCGCTCGGCACGCCGATATGATACAGCCACTCTTGGATAATCTCGCGCCCGCTGCACTCTTTCAAGGGCTTTTTGACAAAATCGCCCGGCACATCGGTAAATAGCCCATAAAACCAAATCACAAGCTGCTCTTTTGGCTGACTTTTGAAATGCGGCTGCCGATTGATAGTCCAGCTAAGCAGCCACGCAGAATCTCGCGCCGTGACAATGCCGCCGGTCACGACTTTCCCGCTAAAAGGGTCGCGTTTGCAAATTTTCTCAATATAAGGCGGGATAACATTATCAAGTGTCGTTATAGTCGCAGATTCCCAATTTGTCGCCTTAATATTGTTACAAAATTTCTCAGGGCGACCGAAACTAGAATCTTGAGCGGCGATATTTTTCCATAATTTCCAGCACGCACCCTCGCTTGTATTCAGCACCGGTGCGGTATTATCATCGCCTAAAGTCGAATTTTCCGTGCAGCTACCATTCGTAACAAACACCAAGTCATTTTCGCTTAATTTTATAGAATCTTCCTTGCCATCACGTTCAAAAATTATCTCTTTTGCCACCTTTTTGTTACCATTTTTCTCAAATTTCACATTGGTAACTTTTGTATTGTAGATAAAATTCACATTATGCTGCTTAAGATACGCAATCATGGGCATTATAAGCGACTCATATTGATTATATTTTGTGAATTTTAGCGCAGACAAATCAGGCAGCCCATCGACATGATGGATAAATCGCTGCAAATATAGCCGCATCTCAAGCGCGCTGTGCCAATTCTCAAACGCAAACATCGTGCGCCAGTAAAGCCAAAAGTTAGAATCTAGCACTTCTTTGCTAAACACTTCATCGATTTTTTTGTCATACAAGTCCTCATCGCGCGTGAAAAATAGCTTTAAAATCTCCATTAAGCCCTTATCACTCAAGCCAAATTTCTTGTCAGTATGGGCGTCTTGACCTTGATTTTGCGTTACTCTCATCAAAGAAAAATTTGGGTCTTTTTTGTTTAGCCAATAAAATTCGTCCAAAACACTTGCATTCTCAACCTCTAGCGAGGGGATAGAGCGAAACAAATCCCAAAGGCACTCAAAATGATTTTCCATCTCGCGCCCACCGCGGATAACAAAGCCCTTTTTGCTCTCATTATAGATTCCATCGCACGCCCCGCCCGGCAGACTTAGCTCCTCTAAAATGTGGATTTTCTCGCCCTTCATCTGCCCATCACGGATAAGAAAACACGCCGCAGACAGACTTGCAAGCCCACTTCCCACAAGATACGCACTCTTATTATCCACGCCCTCTGGCTTTAATGGGCGCGCAAACGCCTCGTAATTCCCGCTGCTGTAATACATTGCACACCTCCACGCAAAAATTTGCGCAATTATAATACAAAGTTTCTAATCTTTTAGGCTCTTTGGCGCACATTTTTGAAGCACGAGCAGCGCGCCATCAAAGTATAAAAAGCAATAAGGCTCGCTAATATTATGCTTGCTCAAATAATCCCTTGTGGCTTTAAAATCTGTGGCTTTATCCGTCTCATTTGCGGTGCTAAGCAGGATTAAATCACAAGATTCTTGCTTAAGCGGGTGTGTAACGAACTCAAATTCGGGCAAATATCGCGCATAGCTTATCCACGATACAGGCAGCTTACAATGCGCGCTATCAAAGTGCGTGGTGATATAAGCTGATGCGGCGCGAATATCTTCTTTTTTATAAGTGGCGCTAAGCAAAAAGCTATGAATGCTTAAACATACAAGGATTAAGCACACAAAGGGCAGCACACGCCTCCCATAAAAGCCTAAAATAAGGGCTACAAACAAGTATCCAAAAGGATAAATCTCAATAAAATAGCGCGTAGTCATTGTTTTACTCACAAAAGTAAAAATCACCACAAGCATACATATCTCAAATACGATAGGTAAGCAAAGCGTAATATGGCGCTTTATAAGGCTGCGCAATTGAGCAAAATTACTCACAGTAAGATAAAGGGTTGTGAGAATAAGCGCGCCTATGCCATATTTACCAAACATTGAGAGTAAAACGCTCCATACCAAACTCCACACGCTGCCCTCATGAATCCAGTTTTGTCCATTTGCCGAACCAATAATGCGCTCATAGAATCCACCATAATATATATGCACAAGAATCCACGCAACGCCCACACAGCCAATTATTAGAAAGCTTAAAAATACAGGGAGAAAAAGTGATTTTTTATACAAACATTCAAGCAAAAGCGCTAGCCCTGCGCAAAAACAAAAAATATATGCATAATAATGCGTTAAAATGAGCAAAACTCCAACAAAACTTAGCCCAACAAAATGCCAAATACTAAGGGAAGTAAAGCGCGCATATAAAGATTCTCTAATCAAAAAATACAGCACACAAAATACAGATGATAAACCTAGTAGCATGGCATAGCTGCGCAATTCCTGCGCATAGTAAATCGTATTTGGCGCACACAAATATATACCAAAATAAATAAAGGCTACATAGCGCCCTGTGTGCTTTTGCAATAGATAATAACTGACAAAACCCCCTACAAGAATGCAAAGTGTGCTAAAAAATCGTAAAACGCCATCAGTGTAGCCAAAAAGTTTGGCATAGAAGTAAAGTAGAAAATTATATAAAAAAGGGTGATTGTCGCCTAAAACAAGCTCCCAGAATCTATTAAGAGAGGTTATACCCCCCCCCCCCGATACTCATCACGCTAAAGCCCTCATCACCCCAGATAGAAGTGCGAGTGATATTTGATAGCACAATGGCTAAAAATATCGCGCATAGCGCGCATAATACGAGCTTGCCCTGATGATTTAAGAAAGCTTTGGACAAGGATACCTTAGGGGCTTTAGATTCTATAGGCATTAATTTTTCTCCTTATCCACTAGCTTGCCTTTGTTTATCCAGGGCATCATTTCGCGCAGGCGGGTGCCGACCTTTTCGATTGGGTGGGCGGCTAGATTTGCGCGCTCTGCGTTCATGCGTGCGTAGCCGGCTTTTCGCTCTAAAATAAAATCTTTTGCAAATTTGCCATCTTGAATGTCTTTTAATATTGACTTCATTGCGCGTTTTGCCTCGCCTCCTATTACACGCGGACCGCTTATCATATCGCCGTATTCTGCGGTATTTGAGATAGAATATCGCATATTTTCTAGCCCCCCTTGATATATCAAATCTACGATTAATTTTAGCTCGTGCAAGCACTCAAAATACGCCATCTCCTCAGGATACCCCGCCTCTACCAAAGTCTCAAATCCTGCTTTCACAAGGCTTGTCACACCGCCGCAAAGCACCGCTTGCTCGCCAAATAAATCTGTCTCAGTCTCATCTTTAAAGCTTGTCTCAATGACACCGCTTCGCCCCCCGCCAATTGCAGCGGCATAGCTTAATGCAATAGCCTTTGCATCGCCCCGACTAGTATCTTGTGCCACTGCGATTAAATCTGGGATTCCCCCCCCTGCTACAAATTCGCTTCTAACGGTGTGCCCGGGCGCTTTTGGAGCGACCATTATTACGCCCACGCCCTTTGGTGCTTTTATCTGCCCAAAATGAATGTTAAATCCATGACCAAATGCAATAATCTTATCTTCACTCAAATGTGGCGCGATGTCGCGGTAAAATACATCGCTTTGCAGTTCATCTGGTATTAGAATCATTATCACATCTGCCCATTTTGTAGCCTCTGCCACTTCTACTACTTTGAATTTTTTTGCTTCTGCTTTTGCCCAGCTTTTGCCACCTTTATAAAGCCCGATGACTACCTGCACGCCGCTATCTCGCAAGTTTTCAGCATGTGCGTGTCCTTGACTTCCAAAGCCTATGATTGCCACTTTTTTGCCTTGTATTAAGCCTAAATCGCAGTCTTTATCGTAATAAACTTTAAGTGCCATTTTGTTTGTCCTTTCGCAGTTTTGCCACCGCTTAAATGATAGAATAAAGGCTCAATTATAGTTAAAACAAACTTAGTTATAATTAACGCCAAATCACAAAGGAGGCAAAATGCAGCACATCACAGATACAAACTCACCCTTATCACGCTCTAGCCTACTTGAGCCAGCGCAAATGGAATTTGTAGGAGAAATCATCACTAGCCTCCTGCAGAGCATTGATACAGAGCTAACGCACGCCTTTATTAGTATTAAACAAAGCCTTGAAAAGAAAGATATTGAGACATTTAAGCGCGCGCTTGCAGAGATTTCAGCACAGGATAAAACACTTTTTATTATAAAGGCTTTCACGCTCTATCATATGCTACTTAATATTATCGAGGAGTTAAACCTTAGCAACAATGCCACACTCAACACCCTCCCCCAAAGCCTGCAGGATTTAAATAAAGAGGGCTATGATACTTGTGATATGCTAGAGATTTTAGAGCATTTGCGCTTTTATCCCGTCTTTACCGCGCACCCTACAGAATCTCGCCGCCGCACTTTCCTTGAAGCGCATCATCAAATGAGCCAAAACATTCAAGCCATTTTTACGCACAATGACAGCGCGGCTAAAGCCCAACTGCTCTATCGCTTGCACCTATTGTGGCATACGCATTTGGTGCGCAGTGAAAAAATGGAGATTTTATTTGAGCTTGATAATCTACTCTATATTATTGAAAGTTCCATACTTGAGGCGGCTACAAAGGTTTTAGGCGATATACAATGCTTGCTAAATAAAAATTTAGAGCATTCGCCAATCACACTAGGCAGCTGGATAGGCGGCGATAGAGATGGCAATCCCTATGTAAGCAATGAAATTATGACAAAGGTTATGAAAATCGCGCATAAGGCTATCATTGAAGTGTATATTAAAAAATGCGATAAGCTTATCCGCGAGCTTTCCATGTCTATGGATTTTATAAAGCCTAGCAAAGCCCTCATGCAATCCCTACAAGATAATATAGCCCAACTCTCGCAAAGTCAAGCCACACTCTTTGCCAAAGAACCCTTTCGCGCTAAACTCTACCTTATCAAAAAGAAATTGCAAAATCGCCTCATAGCCATTAATACTGTGGATAATATTGATTTTACCTACAAAGATTCTAAAGAGCTTATTGGCGATATTGATATGCTTATAGAATCTCTAGATTCTATCTCTGCAGCGGGATTGGTGGAGTTTAGGCATTTAGTGCTGCTTGGGGGCTTTCATCTTTTAAGGCTTGATTTTAGGGAGCATAGAGATGTAATTTTAAACGCCACAAGCGAGGTATTTTGCCTTATTGGGAGGAGCGATAGCGATTTTAAGGATTTAAGCGAGAATAAAAAATGCGAGATTTTAAATACGGCTTTAGGCGCTAAAAGATTTGATTTAAATACCATACTTGAAGAGCTTTCACCAGAAACAAGGCGCTTTGTGGGTGCATTTTTACGCATTCAGTGGGCAAAAAAGCATATTTCAGAGCATATTTTGCAAAGTTTTATCATCTCTATGTGCACAGAAGCAAGTGATTTGCTCTGTGTGCTGTGGTTTGCTAAACAAAGCGGCTTATGGAAGCCGGGCAAAAAAAAGGAGGCAAAAAGCGGCAAGGCAAAAATTTCCATTACCCCACTTTTTGAGACCATAGACGACTTACAGCGCGCACAAAGCATTATCCAAACACTATGTGTAAACCCGCATTATCGACAATATCTACTTGATAATCAAAGCACGCAAGAAATTATGATTGGCTATTCAGATTCAAGCAAAGATGGTGGGATTTTTGCTAGCAATTACAATTTATATCACGCTATTAGCAATCTTACCAAGCTCCAAAGCACGCTTGATATACATATTCGCTTTTTCCACGGGCGCGGAGGGAGCGTTAGCCGCGGTGGCGGGAGTTTGGAGGAGGCTTTATTATCCTCTAGCCCTCAAAGTGTGAATGGCGTGCTAAAAACCACAGAGCAAGGCGAAATGATAAGCGCTAAGTATCTTAACAAAAATATCGCTACTAAAAATTTTTCAAGCACCCTTAGCGCGCTGCTTAAAAGGGCAGCATATGATACTTATTGCGTAGGGAGCGCGTGTGAAGTTAATCCAGAGACGATGAGCCTGCTTGAGCCTATTTCGCAGCATTCCTACAAAGCCTATCGCGCACTTGTGTATGAAAATAAGGGATTTATGGAGTATTTTAAAAATGCTACGCCCATAGAATTTATACAGAATCTAAACTTAGGTTCGCGCCCAAGCAAGCGCAAAGACACGCAAAAAGTCGAGGATTTACGCGCAATTCCCTGGGTATTTGCATGGACGCAAAATCGCAGCATTATCCCCGCATGGTATGGGCTAGGCAGTGGTTTAGCGCAAGGAGATAAAAATGCCTTGCGAGATTGCTACGCTCAATCACTTTTTTTTAAAACTACCATTGATAACATCTCTCAAGCCCTGCTCAAGGTAGATTTAGACATTGCAAAACTTTATAATGAATTTGTGAAAAATAAAGCCATAAGAGAGGATATTTGGGAGCATATTTATGCCCAATACAACCTTACTTTAGAGTATTTGCTCTATTTGCGCAATGAAAGCGAGCTGCTAGATTCTGAAAGTGGCATTAGAGAATCTATCCTTTTGCGCAAGCCATATTTGAGCGTGCTTAATCTCACGCAAATTGAGCTTATCAAAAAATACCAAAGCTCGCATTATGCAAAGGCGCAAGAGCGGCTTATGGAGCAAATCCACGCCACTATTGTAGGCATAGCTCAAGGCATTCGCAATACTGGCTAAGCCTTTACTCTTGTGCAATAAGTGCTTCTGCGCCTTATAGCTTCAATCTCCTCATTTTTAAGCCTTAATTTTAACCCTCCAAATATTCATTTCCCCATCATCTTTTCTAGATTCCATATTTGAAATCTTTGTGCTGGCGTGATTTTGTGAGATTCTATAAGCTTATTTTTATTAAATACCCCTTTAAAAATGAGTAAAAAAGTATCATTAATTACAAATTTTTGCAATTACATATTGTATTTTTAAAAATTTATGTGTATGATGACACCTGTAAGTTCAAAAACGAACTTAACAAAAAAAGGAGTATTAATATGAGCAAAAAAAATAAAAAACAAATCCACTTTAACGCTTTTGATATGAATTGTATTTCGCATTTAAGTCCCGGGCTGTGGCGCTATCCTGGCGATGAGGCGGTAAGATATAAGGACATTGAGTATTGGCAAAATATTGCAAAAATCGCCGAAAAAGGGCTATTTGACGCGGTATTTATCGCTGATGTGCTAGGCGTGTATGATGTGTATCGTGGCAATGACTTTGGCGCGCTAAGAGCGGCGCTGCAAGTGCCTGTGAATGACCCCGTGCAGCTGGCTGCGGTGATGGCAAGTGTGACTAGCAATGTAGGCTTTGGAATCACGGCTGCTACGGCTTTTGAGCACCCATATCCCTTCGCGCGTCGCCTTAGCACGCTAGACCACCTAACCAAAGGGCGCGTGGGCTGGAATATCGTAACAGGCTATCTGCCCGCGGCGAATCGCAATATGGGCGCAAGCGAGCTGCCGCACGATGAGCGTTACGATGTCGCGGACGAGTATATGGAAGTGATTTATAAGCTTTTGGAGGGCAGCTGGGAAGATGACGCCGTGATAGCCGATAAAAGTAGCGGCGAGTATATCAACCCGCACAAAGTCCATCACATAGGGCATCACGGCAAGTATTATGATGTGCCTGGCATTCACATTTGTGAGCCTAGCATTCAGCGCACGCCGGTGCTGTTTCAGGCGGGGGCTAGCGCGCGTGGGAGGCGGTTTGCTGGGCGGCACGCGGAGGCGATTTTTGTTACCGCGCCCACAAAGGAGCATGCGCGCCTTGTCGTAGGGCAGATACGCGATGAGCTAGCGCGCGCTGGACGCGACCCTTTGGGAGCAAAGATTTATTTGGGCGCGACTATCATCACAGATTCTAATGATAAGCTAGCCGAGGCGAAGTTTAATGATTTGGCAAGTTACGGCAGTGTGGAGGGCATTTTGGTAAAGTATTCAGGCTGGCTTGGCGTGGATTTGAGCCGCTACAAGCTTGATGAGCCGCTAAATAACATTAAGTCAAACGCGATAATTGCGTTAGTTGATGCTTTGCGAGAATCTACTACAGATTCTGGCAAGATTTGGACGCTGCAGGATTTAATACATAGCGAGAGAATCGGCTCTTTGGGACCAAAAATTGTCGGTGGGAAGCAAAAGGTGGCAGATATTTTAGAGGAGTTTATAGGCTATAGCGGGGCTGATGGGTTTAATCTAGCTTATGCTACCACGCCTGGCACTTTTGAGGATATAGTGGAATTCATCGTGCCTACACTGCAGGAGCGGGGCGTGTATCGCTTGGAGTATGAAAGCGGGAGCTTGCGAAATAAGCTTTTTGGCAATGGCGATAGGCTGCCCTACTCACACACAGGCGCGAAATACCGCGTAGGCGGCGCACTTAGCACGATAAATGACTACGCAAACACCGGTCGCCCCCGCAAGTCAAATGAGGAATATGCGATATAGAATCTAGATTCTATATCGCCACGTTGCTGCACTTCGTGCCGCAAGGGTTAGATTTTAAGTCTAGATTCTGTAATTTATAGAATCTTTAAAGCCCCATATCTATGGGAATCAACATAAAAGGATACAACATGAAAAAATGGTTTTTAATTATATTAGCAGCTTTTAGCATAGCAGCAGCAAAAGAGCAAAATACCGAAATCCTGCAGGCTTTAAATGTGCTGCAAAAGGGTAAATTCATAGATTTGACACATGGCGTAAATGATAAGATTCCACGCTTCTACGCCCTGCCAAAGCTAGAGCAAGATAAGATTTTTAATGTGGATAAAGATGGCTTTTTTGTGTATAAGACAAGCTTCCCAACGCAGTATGGCACGCACATTGACGCGCCTATACATTTTGTGAATAATAAGCGCACGCTAGAGCAAATACAGCTTAAAGAGCTAGTGCTGCCCCTCATTGTCATTCATAAAGAAAAGGAGGTCGCCAAAAATGCGGACTATATCCTTACAAAGCAAGATGTGCTAGACTTTGAAAAGCGCCATGGAGCAATCCCTAAAAATAGCTTTGTGGCCTTTGCTAGCGGCTGGAGCAAAAAGTGGGATTTGGCTGTGGCTGGTAAGGCGGATTTTAGCAATAAAGATAAAAAAGGCGATGCGCATACGCCTGGCTGGAGCATTGAGGCATTAGAGTATATCTTAAATGAGCGAGGGGCTACTGCTATTGGGCATGAGACGCTAGATACGGACGCGGCGGCTGATGTGCGTAAAAATGGCTTTTTAGAATCTGAAAAGTTTGTTTTAAGTCAAAATAAATATCAAATCGAGCTTTTGACAAATTTAGAGAATCTGCCTGCCACTGGGGGCATTATCATCATTGGCGTGCCAAAGTTTGAGGGCTATCCGGGCTTCCCTGTGCGCGCATTTGCCATTGTGCCTTGAGTAGATTCTATATAAAGCTATAAAAGGAAACAATATGAATACATTACATTATAAACAAAATATAGATTCTATCCCAAAAGAGCATAATCCCAAAGCCCTGCGCTCCGTGCTTGCAGCTAGTAGTGGGAATCTAGTGGAGTGGTTTGATTTTTACATTTATGGATTTTCAGCGGTGTATTTTGCAAAAAATTTCTCCGATGCAAGCTCGCCCATTGTGCAGCAAATCTCTGTATTTGGCGTATTTGCGGCTGGATTTTTAATGCTACCTATTGGCAGTGCAGTTTTTGGCAGCATTGCGGATAAAATTGGACGCAAAAGCTCGATGATTATCTCTATCGTGCTTATGGCGCTAGGCTCATTTATTATCGCATTTTTGCCCGATAAGCGCACTATAGGCGATGCGGCGATTTTGCTATTACTCTTTGCAAGACTTTTACAGGGCTTTGCTGTGGGTGGCGAATATGGCATTGCTGCGGCATATCTTAGCGAAGTGGCACCACCGGGAAAAAGGGGGTTTTATTCAAGTTTTCAGTATTTCACGCTCATTGGTGGGCAGCTTTTGGCTGTGGCTAGCGTTAGCGTGCTATTTTCATTTTTAAATCAAGAGCAAATGAGTGATTTTGGCTGGCGCATTTTATTTTTTATCGGCGGTGTAGCCGCGCTTTTAAGCTTACTGGTGCGTAGCCTTATGCATGATAATTCAGCAGAAGAATTAAAAAAATATGATGATAGAGGCAGCTTTAAAGCGCTTTTTAAATCTTATAAATCTTTTCTTTTGGTGCTTGGCATTACCGCTGGGTGCTCGCCTGCGTGGTATGTGATTACCGTGTATAGCAAGGTATTTATGATAAATAATGGTATTGATGCGGTGGTAGCAAATAATATCATTTTAGGCGCGCTCTTTGTGCTATTTATCGTAACGCCCTTTCTTGGCGCGCTAAGTGATAAAATCGGGTTAAAAACCTCGCTTTTAATTTTCTGCGTATTTGCGCTTTTTGGCGTGTATCCGCTATTTGAGCTTATGCGCGGGACGCAAAATGCGTTTGTGCTTTTTGGGATTTTAGGGCTTATGTGCTTTGTGCTTGGATTTTACTCCGCAGTGGCAGGGATTTTTAAAACAACACTTTTCCCTGTGCATGTGCGAGCTCTTGGCACTGGGCTAAGCTACACTCTTGGCGCAGCGCTATTTGGTGGGAGTGCGACTTATGTGGCACTGCAGTTTAAGGAATGGGGCGTGGAGAATGGATTTTTTATCTATTTTGAAATTTTAATGATTATTGCGACTATTTGTGTGATTTTAATCCCCAAAAAGCGCGAATTAGATTAATGCAAAAGGGTAATAAAGCTAGATTCTATATAGAATCTAGTATAATTTTGCACCGCAAAAAGCCTAAGATTCTATAAGGAGGGAATATGAGCAAGACAAAGCAAATTAGTCTAAATGCCTTTGATATGAATTGTGTATCGCATTTAAGTCCGGGGCTATGGCGCTATCCGGGCGATTGTTCGCTAAAGTATAAAGACATTGAGTATTGGCAAAATATCGCGCGTATTGCAGAGCAAGGGCTATTTGATGCGGTATTTATCGCTGATGTGCTAGGCGTGTATGATGTGTATCGTGGCAATGATTTAGGCGCGCTAAGAGCGGCGCAGCAGCTGCCTATCAATGACCCGCTAAGTCTTGCCACTATCGGTGCGGCTGTTACTAAAAATGTGGGTTTTGGCATTACAGCTGGCGTGTTTTTTGAGCACCCTTATCCCTTTGCGCGGCGCTTAAGCACGCTAGACCATTTGACCAAAGGGCGCATAGGCTGGAATATCGTAACAGGCTACTTACCGAGCGCAAATAAAAATATGGGTGCAAAGGAGCTGCCACACGATGAGCGCTATGATGTAGCAGAGGAATATATGGAAGTGATTTATAAACTCTTAGAGGGCAGCTGGGAAGATGATGCGGTGATTTTAGATAGGGAGAGCGGCGATTTTGCTAATCCTTACAAAGTCCATCACATAGGACATCATGGCAAATATTATGATGTGCCGGGCATTCATTTGTGCGAGCCTAGCATTCAGCGCACACCTGTGCTATTTCAAGCGGGTAATTCACCGCGTGGGCGCGCCTTTAGCGCGAAACACGCAGAAGCTATGTTTATCGCGCCCCCCTTGCAATACGCCAAAACAGCCGTTGCCCAAATACGCCAAGAGCTCATCAAAGCTGGGCGCGACCCATATAGCGCAAAAATATACCTTCTAGCCACTATCATTACAGATGAGAGCGAAAGTCTAGCGCAAGCAAAGTATAAAGATTTACTCAAATATGCGCACAAAGAGGGCGCACTGGTAGTGAATTCCGGCTGGCTTGGCGTAGATTTAAGCAAATATAAACTTGATGAGCCGCTTGATAAAATTCAATCAAATGCTATGCTTGGCAAGGTGGAGGCGATGAGTAATTCTACTATCGACGGGCAGCGCGCTTGGACTTTGGGCGATTTGTTAAAGCTTTCAGGCATTGGCGCGCCTCAAGCACCGCGCATTATCGGCAGTCCAAAGCAGGTAGCCGACACACTGCAAGATATTATCGCCCAAACAGATGCCGATGGCTTTAATCTCTCCTATGCCACAACACCCGGGACTTTTGAAGATGTGGTGCGCTATGTCGTGCCTGAACTCCAAAAGCGCGACGCGTATAAACACGAATACGCCAAAGGCTCACTGCGCAATAAACTCTTTGGCAAAGGCGATAGGCTAGATTCTACGCACATTGGCTCGCAATATCGCGTAGGTGGCGCACTAAGCACGATTGATGACTATACTGATACAGGCAGACCGCGCCCCGCAGAATAGAATCTAGGCTCAATTTTTGAAAAGAAAGGACAAAAATGTTGTATAACAATCTTAAAAAAGGTATTTATATCCTGCATGAAAATCCTGAGTGGATACCGCCATTTCGTGCGGCGTTTGAGCGCGCGGGCGTGGAGTTTGGCGAGATTATTTTGACTAGTGGTAGCATTGATTTAGATTCTATAGATTCTATAGAATCTAGTCCGCTTAGCGGCGTGTTTTGGAGTAGGCTTAGTGCGTCTAGCCATACGCGTGGGAATGCGCACTCTAAGGAGTATGGGCGCGCCCTGCTTAGCGCGCTAGAATCTAGAAATATAGAATCTAAAGCGCAAAACCCCGTGCGCGTGGTAAATGCAAGCCATGTCCTAGAGCTAGAAGTAAGCAAAGTGCGCCAGCATTTAGCCTTGAAAAACGCCGGATTTATCGTGCCACGCACTATCGCAGTCTTTGGGAAAGGCGACTTGCTAAGTGCGGCAGAGCGTATTTCACAAGGGGGCAAAGAGCCCTTTATCACAAAGCATAATCAAGGCGGCAAAGGCTTAGGCGTGCGGCGTTTTGAGAGTTTGAGCGAGTTTGGCGAATATATAGAATCTAGCGAGTTTGAGCCGCCAGCTGATGACATCACGTTGCTGCAGGAGTATGTGCGCGCGCGTGCTATGTTTATCACGCGCCTTGAGTTTATCGGTGGGCGGTTTTTTTACGCGGTGCGCGTGGATACGAGTGGTGGGGCGTTTGAGCTATGCCCTGCTGATGCGTGCAATATTGAGGATATAAAGCCGCAGCTTGCAGGCGCGGCGTGCGAGATAGGTAGCAATGATAAGTTTAGTTTGCGAGAGGATATTAACGCGGATACGCCGCTAGTGGTGCGCTTGGAGGGTTTTTTAAGGGCGCAAAATATCGATATTGCCGGCATTGAGTTTATGGAAGATACGCAAGGTAGGCAGGTGGTGTATGATATTAACACAAACACAAACTACAATAGCGCGGTAGAAAACGCCTTGCGCTCTCAGGGGAAGCCTTGCGCGGCTGATAGGGTGGTGGAGTTTTTGACAAATGAACTCCATAAGCTTTAATCTCAACAAAAGGAGCAAAAATGGCAGAGAAAATGCAGTTTGGCTATTGGACGCCTGTGTTTGGCAGCTGGCTTAGGAATGTAGATGATGATAGCACGCAGTGTAGCTGGGAGTATTGTCGCGATTTGGCGCTGCGTGCGGAGGCGCTAGGATACGCGCTAACGCTCGTGCCTGAGCTGTATTTGAATGATATTAAAGGGCATAGCGCGCCTGTGCTTGATGCGTGGGCGGTGGCAAATGGCTTGGCTGCGATTACTTCTAAAATTGAGATTTTAGCAGCGCTGCGCCCGCAGTATCATCAAGTAGCCATTACTGCGAAGCAAATTGCCACGATTGCGGAGATTTCAAACTATCGCTTTAGCATAAATATGGTGAGCGCGTGGTGGGAGGAGGAGGCGCGGCAATATGGCATTAGCTTTGATGCTCACGATGATAGATACACGCTCACGCGCGAATAT
Source organism: Helicobacter jaachi (assembly GCF_000763135.2). Taxonomy (NCBI): domain Bacteria; kingdom Pseudomonadati; phylum Campylobacterota; class Epsilonproteobacteria; order Campylobacterales; family Helicobacteraceae; genus Helicobacter; species Helicobacter jaachi. The sequence continues at coordinate 108,406 of NZ_JRPR02000004.1, forward strand.
ACCGATGTTTTGCGTGGATTTTGGCGTGATACTCCTTTTAGCTATAAGGGAAAATATTTTCACTTTGAGAATGCCTACAATGAGCCAAAGCCAAAGCGTATGCCGCTGGTGTATGCAGGCGGTGAGAGCGAGGTGGGGCGAGAGGCGATTACGCATTTTGCTGATAAGTATCTTATGCATGGTGGCACGCTCCAAGAGATAGAATCTAAAATCGCTGATATGCGCGCGCGTCGCGCTAGGGCTGGATTGAGCGACTTTCAAGGCTATGGAATGGCAGTCTATATGATAGTGCGCGATACGCAAGCAGAAGCAGATGCCGAGCTAGCGCGTATTACCAATATCAAGGACTTTGCGGCGTATGAAAATTCATATAAGGATTTTACAGATAATTCAAATTTGAATGTGGAGATTAGCAAGGAGGAGTATAGCGTGTCTAATCGTGGCTTGCGTCCGCGACTTGTGGGCACGCCGCAAAGTGTGGCGGAGAAAATTCGCGCGTATAAAAAGGCTGGGCTAGACTTGCTCATCGTGCAGTGTGCGAATATGAAAGAGGAGCTTGAGTATATCGCAAGGAATGTGTTTCCGTTATTGTAAATGAGAGCTGTAGTGGTGACTTAGGACATGCAAAAGCCCTTTTTAGAATCTGGATTCTAAAAAGGTGGCGCATGGGTCTTTGCGTTGTAGAATCTGCTTAATACTTGTGTTTATTTTGCGCTATTTTTTGGTATTCTTAACACTCTTGGCGGGCTTAGTTTGCACTATTTTAGCGCTATCTGCCTTGTTTTGAGTAGCCATTCCCTGCGCCTTTGCCCCGCCCTTACCTTTACCACTCACCTTAGCTTTCCCCGCGATAATAAAGCGCAAGGCGTTAAGTTTTATAAACCCAGCGGCGTCCTTTTGGTCATACACGCTATCCTCCTCAAAAGTGCTGTAAGCCGCGTTAAATAGGGAGTTTTGGCTCACTCGCCCAACCACCATCACATTGCCCTTATAAAGTTTCAGTCGCACTTCGCCACTCACGCGCTCTTGCGTCTTATCAATCAGTGCCTGAAGTGCCTGCCGCTCGGGGCTAAACCAATATCCATTATAGATTAGCTCCGCATATCGCGGCATTATAGAATCTTTCAAATGTGCCTCCTCCCTATCTAGCGTGATAGATTCTATCGCGCGGTGCGCCTTTAGGTATATCGCGCCCCCTGGCGTCTCATAGCAGCCGCGCGACTTCATACCCACATAGCGATTTTCGACCAAGTCAAGCCGCCCGATGCCATGCTTACCACCTAGCTCATTTAGGCGCGTCCAAAACGCCGCAGGGCTAAGCCTCTTGCTATTCACACTCACGCCATCGCCATTTTCAAAGCCTATAACCACGCTCTCTGCCTTATCTGGCGCGTCCAAGGGCGAAACGCTCCATCGCCACATGCTCTCCTCAGGCTCTGCGTTTGGGTCTTCTAGAATCTGCCCCTCATAGCTTATGTGCAGCAGGTTTGCGTCCATTGAATAGGGCGATTTATTTTTCTTTTTTTCGATTGGGATACCTGCGTTTTCTGCGTATTTTAGCAGTTTTTCGCGGCTGTTTAAATCCCACTCACGCCACGGCGCGATGACTTTGATGTCTGGATTTAGCGCATATGCGCCTAGCTCAAAGCGCACTTGGTCGTTTCCCTTGCCTGTGGCGCCGTGTGCTATGGCATCTGCGCCGACCTTTTTTGCTATCTCTACTAAGTGTTTTGTGATTAGCGGGCGGGCGATGCTAGTACCCAGCAGGTATTCGCCCTCATAAATCGTGTTTGCGCGAAACATGGGGAATACGAAGTCTTTGATGAATTCCTCTCTTAAATCTTGTATGAAAATGTTCTCTGCTTTGATGCCGAGTTTCAGGGCTTTTTGGCGCGCTGGCTCTACTTCCTCGCCCTGCCCGATGTCTGCGGTAAATGTGATGACTTCACAGCCATAAGTGTCGCCTAGCCATTTTAAAATCACGCTTGTGTCAAGCCCCCCGCTGTATGCGAGGACTACTTTTTTTATTTTGCCTTTTGTGTCGCTTTTTTTCATAACCCACCCCGTTTATAGAATCTAGATTCTGTATTATAATGCAAAATAGCTAAATTCAAAGCCAAAGAAGCTATAATGAACGCTTTAGGCTTAAATACAGGGGGATAAATGAATTTCATACGCGCCTTGCTCTCGCGGCAGATAAAGCATTATGGCACAAGTGTGCGGGATAATAAAGTGCGCACGCCCGCGCAAGCGCTCAAAACAGAACAAAAAGTGCTTGAAGTATCGATGTTTAGCGCGCTTTTCTTGGCTATTTTTGGCATAGGCTTTGGCATTTATGTCAAATCTATGGCGGTTATGTTTGATGGCTTTGTGGCGCTCGTAAGCGTAGGGCTAGGAATGCTAAGCGTGATTACTTCGCGCTATATTTATAAAGAAGATGATGATGTGTTTCAATATGGCTATGTGCGCTTTGAACCTATGGTGAATTTGTTTAAATCCCTTGTGCTTGTATTTGTATGCGTGTATGCCTTTATAAACGCGCTGCATAGTATCATTAATGGTGGTTATGATGTGGAAGTGGGCGGCGCGGTGGTGTATAGCCTGTGTGCATTTGTATTTTGCGCGCTGCTTTATGGATACACTTTGCTTTATGTGCGAGCTTTAGAATCTGATTTGGTGAAAGTTGATAATACAGAATGGAAAATTGATTGCGTGCTGTATTTGGGCGCACTGGTGGCGTTTGGCATTATTTATTGGCTGCCGCATTTACACATAAAGCGATATATTGACCCTGCGCTTTTGGCTATTTTATCACTTATGCTGTGCGTGTCTCCTATTCGCATAGCTGTGGCAAATTTCAAAGATTTGATGATGGTAGCGCCAAAGGAGATTGATGAAAAAATTACAAATATTATGGAATCTTTAAGCGTGGAGTATGGATTTAGTGATTATGATACGCATGTCGCGAAATCTGGGCGGTTTTATATGGTGGAGGTTAATATCCTCACACATAAGAATTTTAAGCCCAAAACTATGCAGGAGTTTGATGATATTCGTGAGCGTATTCAAAAAGCCCTTGAAATCCCTAGCTACAAAATATGGCTCTCTGTGAGCTTTACGGCAAATCCGCAATGGCTTTAGGCTAGATTCTATAAATTACCTCAAATTGCGCACAAAACCACATAAAGGAGCAAGTCTAATGTTAGTTATCCACACCACTGCAAGTAACAAAAAGGAAGCCAAAAAGCTTGCAAATATCCTTATAGAATCTCATCTTGTGCCATGCGTGCAGTATTTTAAGATTAAAAGCCAATATGTATGGCGCAAACGCGTGCATAAGCAGAGCGAATACCTGCTCATATTTAAAGCGCTAAAAGAGCATTATGAAGAGATTAGGCAGCTTATATATGCCAATCATAGTTACAAAATCCCTGAAATTGTGAGTTTTGAAGCAAAAGCAGCGCCCACCTACAAGCAATGGCTAGTAGATAATACCAAAGGTTAAGGGCTTATATACGCGCTATATGGGCGTATATGCGACTTGACTTATTTATATATTTTTGTATAAAATCGCGCGTTTTTAATACTTATAATCAAAAAGGAGTGATAATGAGCGAAACTCAAGAAACCACCGTAAATGTGAAAGTAGATGCTGGCTCATCTGGATTTTTGGGGGCGATTTTAGCATTTTTCTTTGGACCTTTGGGCATGTTTTTCTCCTGCTGGTTGGTTGGCAAATGGAGCTTTTTGAAAAGCTTTTTTGTGGCGTTTTTATTTGTAGTGTGCTTAGTGCTTTCGGGTCTTTTATGCTACGTTATCATAGGCTTTGTGCTAGTGCCTATTGTGTATATTGTCATGCTCATTGTCACATATAAGGCTTGCAGCAATCAAAATGTAAGCATCAAAATGCCAAGTGTGGAGACAACTACCACGCAAAGCACTCGCGAGCAGTAAGCCGCGATATGACTAAATTTATAGAATCTGCAGGCTAGATTCTATAAATTCCACCCTATTGCTTTTTATAAAAAGCCGCGCGCATCTTACAAATGTAAGCAAAGCTCACATTTGCGCCTAAAGTATAAAGTTATAGCTGCTTTAAGCATCTATCAACTTGTTTTTTGAGGTTAGATTCTATAAATTCCACGCTGTTGCTTTTCCTCACACAATGCTATTGCCTGCCTTGCCCGGCGTTGCAAATGCTTATTTATAGGCTCAAGGATAGAATCTGCAAGATTATATTTAGGGTGCTTAGTAAATTCAAAATGACAAAGTTTAGTGAGATGTTCTAAATGTCGCTCTCGCACATAAAGGCGCATTTGCTCTGTGAAAGGTATATCAAAATAACTCTTATCGCGCGCAAGTGCGGTATCTATATCATTTAAATACGCTTCCTCTAAAGTGGCGATGAGCGAAAGTCCATTATCAAAAATAGGCGCGGGACGCAAGGGCGCGCCTGTGTTGTTATCCACTATCATGCCAAAGTTGCCCAAATGCCTATCAGCGTTATAAATAATAGCATCAAAAAGCATTAAATCTTCAAAAGCAGCCTTGTCATAAAGCCTAAGAATATGCTCTATGACATTATTTTGTGAGTTTTTTCTCATTTTTCTCTCTCTGGCATTGAGGCACTGCGCCATAGGCACATAGCCTTCATCTTGGCTAGTAAATATCTCACAAACGCTCACCACCTCATCATAAAACATTTGCAAATCATAGCTTATGGCATTAAAGCCCAAAACGCGCGCAATTTGAGCCATATAATATTCGCTATATGCCTCGCCGCCTATGCCAAACATCTTGCTAGAAGCTTTATAGAGGCAGATTCTATCTTTACTTCTGTGCCAACATTTTTTGAGCATACCATTAGTGGTGTATTCGGGTGAAAGACTTATGGGCTGCAATCTTTTAGCAAAAAGTCCAAAGGCTGCTCGCTCCACACTCTCTAAAAAGGCATTTTCATACAAATTGACATCTTTCCACCGTGCGGGAGTATGCGCACTACTCATAAACTCATGCTTTGTCATATTTGGCGTAGATTCTATAGGCATAATCCAATAGCTATCATTCAGCCCTAAGCCAAAGCCCGCGTGAATGTAATCCATAACCCCCTCATTACCATAATCACTATATGTGGCAACGATATAGGGTGCATTTTCCCTGTGGTGTGGGATTTTCCTAGCCTTAATCCAAGTAAGCAGCGCTTCATCTAATGATATAGAATCTAGACTTTGCCTTTTTATCCCCATAGGCAGCAGCGCCTCATTAAATACATTTATAATGCGCACCCTTATGGTGCTAAGATTTGTGCTATCTGCCAACTGCACCTCAAAGCACAATACATCTATATCTTTATTTTTAAGGATATATTGCATTACTTTGCCTTGCCTTTAAGCATTTGGGATATTTTTGCAAGCATATTTTGCGCAAAATACGCCGTATCAAGCTTAGTGCTAGTATCTACAAACACAATCTTGCCTGCTGCTACATCGGCATTAAGCCGCGCCTCAATAGTGCTAGCCTCCATATAGCTTATTTGCATATACATATCAAGGAGTGTATTTTTATCAAAATATTGTGGATAATGCTCAAGTAAAAAGTGCAAATCATACAAATCCCTTATTCTTTCTTTATTGCCAAAAGCCCATTTTTTCATCGCTATAAGCTCGTGTAGGGCATAGACTTTGACACCCAAGATATTATCCACATCTAAATAATTATGGCGCAAAAATGCGCTATAAATCGCGCTAGATTCTATCTTTAAACTATCGCGCGCCTCTAAATCCAAACCATACTCAATCACCACGCTAAAGCTTGTCTCACTCTCCCTCTGCTCGCAAATGCGCCAGCGTTTAAAATCCTTATGCGCCTCTAAGCACTCCATAAAATTAAGATGCTCGCTCATACTATCAAAGTTTAAATCCCTAGCATAGCGATTTAGCCCATAAAACAACCCCAAAGCCCCACTGCCCTTTAGCACAAAGCCTTCACTAAAATAGGGCAAAATAGAGCGCATAAACTCAAGCTTTTGCGCGTAATGCTGTGAGGTATTGTGCTGTGGTGCGTTATTTTTGGGCATTTTAATCCTTTTTGGTATTTTTCTGCATTGTGCGCATTGTGTTTAGCCTTGTGCGCGCACAATGAGGCTTTGTTTTAAATGCAAAGATTCTATAATGCGCTGCTCCAAAGCCCGCTGCTCGCCCTCATCTTGCTCATGGTCATAGCCTAAAATATGCAAAAACCCATGGATAAAAAGTAAGCTTATCTCATCTTGCACGCTATGATGAAGCTGCTGTGCCATTTGAGTGGCTAGCTGCACATTAATCACCACGCTCCCCAAGCACAAAGGCTCATTTATAGAATCTAAATCCGTTATAGAATCTAGCGCTAGTGGAAAGCTTAAGACATCAGTGCTTTTATCAATGCCGCGATGCACACGATTAATATCTTGCATTTGCTTAGAATCTAGCATAATCACTTCGATATAAAAGTGCGATAAATCACGCTCTATGAGTGCGAGATTTTGTATATCTTGCATAAGCGCGTGCAGAAAATCATACTTATGCTCTGCTATCTCAAGGCGTGGCATGATAAAACTATCCATTTAGCCTACTCCAGTTAGTGATTGCTCCATTTATGTGCTATTAGCTTTGCTGTTAGGATTTTAAGTATATTCTTATTTTGTTAATTTAAACGCAAAGTGCTATAATGCCGCACTTAAATTTCACGCGCACAGGGGAGTGATATGGTGGATTATGGAATTAACTTTTGGAGCAATAATGACTTTATTATCCAAGATGGTAAGGTCAAAGTCAATCACAAGCACAAGCCAGCCCTTATTGATATTGTCCAAGATGTGCGTGAGAAAGGCTACAAAGGACCGCTTTTATTACGCTTCCCGCATTTAATTAAAAATCAAGTGGATAAAGTATTTAAAGCCTTTGAAAAAGCTATCAAAGAATACTCCTACAAAGGCTCATTCAAAGCCGTTTTCCCTCTCAAAGTCAATCAAATGCCTCATTTTATCCTGCCGCTTATGGAGCAAAGCAAGGATAAATGCTATGGTTTAGAAGCGGGCAGCAAGACAGAGCTTATCTTAGCTATGGCTTATACGAATAAACATTCGCCTATTACTGTGAATGGTTTTAAGGATAAAGAGATGATATCCTTAGGCTTTATCGCGGCAAATATGGGGCATAATATTACGCTTACCATTGAAGGGCTAAATGAGCTAGAGACGATTATTGAAGTGGCAAAGGAGCAGGGCGAGCCATATCCTAATATCGGACTAAGAATCCGCCTGCACAGCACGGGCATTGGCATTTGGGCAAAAAGCGGTGGGATAAATGCTAAATTTGGGCTTACTAGCACGGAGCTACTAGAGGCGATAAATATGCTTGAAAAGGAGCATTTGCTGCATAAATTTACGATGATTCATTTTCATATTGGCAGTCAAATTAGCGACATTTCACCACTAAAAAAGGCATTAAGAGAGGCGGGCAATATTTATGCAGAGCTTCGCAAAAAGGGCGCTAAAAACTTGCAGTGTGTCAATATCGGCGGCGGATTAGCTGTAGAATACACCCAGCATGAGGGTAAAAATAATTGCAACTACACACTAAGCGAATTTAGCGGCGATGTGGTCTTTTCCCTGCGTGAAATTGCTAAGAATAAAAAAGAGCCAGAGCCTGATATATTTATAGAATCTGGACGATACATCGCGGCAAATCACGCCGTTTTAATCGCGCCCGTGCTAGAGCTATTCTCTCAAGAATATGATGAAAAGGCTTTAAAGCTTAAAAAGCACAATCCTATGCTTATTGAGGAGCTTTTTGATTTGTATAATAGTGTGGTTGAGAAAAATGCTATCGAATACCTGCACGATAGCCTTGACCATATGGAATCTTTGCTCACGCTTTTTGATTTGGGCTATATTGACTTGCAAGATAGGAGCAATACTGAAGTATTGGTGCATTTAATCATCAAAAAAGTCATTAAATTGCTAAAACATAAAAATTATAATGAAATTTTGCGCATTCAAGAGCAAGTCCAAGAGCGATATTTGCTTAATTGCAGCTTTTTCCAAAGCCTGCCTGATTATTGGGGATTAGCCCAAAGTTTCCCTGTAATGCCCCTTGATAGGCTTAATCGCCGCCCTAATCGTAGCGCGAGTTTATGGGATATTACTTGTGATTCTGATGGAGAGATTGCCTTTAATGCCACGCAGCCGCTATTTTTGCATGATGTTGATGTAACAAAAGAGGAATATTTTCTAGCCTTTTTCTTAGTTGGCGCGTATCAAGAAGTGCTAGGCATGCGGCATAATCTTTTTACTCACCCCACAGAATTTAGCGTAGTCTTTGATGATGAATTAAATAAAGGCTATGAGTTATGCAATCTCATTGAAGCCCAAACGATTTTAGATGTGCTAGATGATTTAGATTATGACACAAAAGACATCGAGCGGCGTCTAAGGCAGCATATTGAGGAAAATCAAGAGCTTGATAGCGAGGGTAAGAAAGAAATGCTAGGGCGATTGTATATTATGCTAAGCGAAAATGGCTATTTGCGCACTATCGCCACTAAGGGAGATTAGAGGCGATTATGAGTGAAGAGATAAATAATAATACTCCCGCCAAAATATGTGATTTACACCATAAGGCAGGATTATGGACCATTATCAAAGAGGATTTTTGCATTATTCGCCAAAAAGACCCCGCTATCAACAAAAGTATCGAGCTATTTTTTAATTACCCGGGCTTAATCGCGCTAGTGCATTATAGAATCGCTCATCGCTTGCATAAAGCGGGCTTTAGAGTGCTAGCGCGCATTATTATGGGGCTTACAGGATTTATCACTAATGTGGATATTCACCCCGCAGCCATTATCGGCAGGCGCGTATTTATCGACCACGCTACAGGCGTTGTCATTGGCGAGACGGCTGAAGTGGGCAATGATGTGATGATTTATCAAGGCGTAACGCTAGGCGGCACGAGTTTAAGCAAGGTTAAGCGCCACCCAACTATTTGTGATGGCGTAGTTATCGGCGCTGGAGCAAAGATTTTGGGCAATATTACTATTGGTGAGAATGCCAAAATTGGCGCAAACTCCGTAGTGGTTAAAGATGTGCCAGCAGACTGCACAGCAGTGGGTATCCCCGCACGCGTTATCGTCAAAGGACGCGCCAAAGAAGCCCATGCCATTAACAAACTGCCTGATATTGATAGGGCTGTGTTTGAATACCTTTTCAAACGCATACAGATTCTAGAATCTACTTTAGAATCTACCAACCAAAGCAAGGCGTATAAGCAAGCCATTAGCGAGCTTGATGCGCTTTATGCTAATTTCTTGCAATCTTTAAAGTAGATTCTATTCCTTTGCAACTACGCGCCGTGCGCTTATATTTTGCTTATAAATCTTAAGGCTAGATTCTATAATTTCCGCGCTATTGCTTTTTATAAAAAGCCGCGCGCATCTTGCAAATATGAGCAAAGCCCATATTTGCGCCTAAAGTATAAAGTTATAGCTGCTTAAAGCATCTATCAACTTGTTTTTTGAGGCTAGATTCTATAATATCGCACAAATTTTGCACTTTTTGCGCTAGATTCTACAAAAATATAGAATCTACTATATCTTAAACGCCTCAAGTTTATTATCAAGTGCCTTAGTTTGCGCGCCAAGCGTGCCTGAACTTTCCTGCATTTGTCCGCTTATCTCCACGATAGACTCCACGCATTGCGCGATTTTAATGCCATTATCCAAAATCGCTGAAGTGTTAGAATTAACCTTCTGCGCGCCTTCAAGGCTGGAGAGAGATTTTTCCATAGCTTCTTGCACAAGCTGCGAGAGAGATTCTATATTTTCTTTCATCGCGCTAGATTGCTGCGTTAAATCCTGCATAGATTTGGAGCTATTTTCCATATCGGTTGAAATCTCATTAATAGACTGCAAAATCGATTGAATAATCCCGCTCGTTTCAGTAATAGAATGCTGCGTGCGCTCAGCTAACTTTCGCACCTCATCTGCCACCACCGCAAAGCCCCGCCCATGCTCGCCTGCGCGTGCGGCTTCAATGGCGGCATTGAGCGCTAAAAGATTGGTTTGCTCGGCAATATCGGTTATGACCACAAGCACATTTTGAATATTTTTCGCCTCATTAGTAAGGGAGAGAATCTTACTTACATTTGCGTCCTCTTTTTGCGCATCTTCTTCAATTTCAGCGCTTATAGATTCTATAATATGCTTTGTTTGGCTCATATTATTTAGCACAGATTCTAAAGCCTCTTTTGTCGCGTTTGAAAGCGTGATATTCTGCTCGATAATCTCGCGGCTAGTCTTGCCTAAATCTGTATTATCAGCTGAAATTTTGGCAATGTCTTTGGTGTTACTCTCAAGTTTATGAGAAATATCTACTAGCGTATCTGTGATGGAGAGATTATTTTTTGCCTGCTTTGCCACTTCTAAAAATACATTATGAATGTATTTTATAAAGCTATTCACAGAGCCTGCCATTGAGGCAATCTCATCATTTGCTAGCACGCTTACTTGCGCGGTTAAATCTTTATTTTCAGTAATATATGAAAGCTTTGTGTTAATATTACTTAAGCGCTTAATGATATTTCTTACCACCACCACGCATAACACAAGTGCCAACACCGCTACAATGCCCTCTAATGCAATAAAAATAATAAGCTCATTTTGCAGGCTTTGGATATGCGAATCCACAATGCCATTAATGTAATTTGCCAAAAAATCCTCGACATCTTTAAGCAAGTTGATTTTTATCGTAATAGTATCAAACCACACCTTTGCCTCCACGCCAAATTCACCTGTGTGCCGCTTAGATTCTAAAATATCGCGCATTTGCTGCACTTTTGCAAAGCTCTCATGCTTAATGCTCTCATTATAGAATCTCAAACTTTCTCCATGCGCAAGGGATAAAAAAAGCTTCATAAACGCTTCTTGCTCGGCAATTAGGGCGATAAATTTATTAAAATTAGCATCACTTGGCACAGCATTGCTTGCAAAAATCCCATTACCTGTAGCACGTTCTAACCCCGCACGCTCCTTTGAGTAGAGGAAATTCGTATAGGCTATCATTGATTTTGCCAAAGTCGCATCATCAATAAGCTTGGTAGATTCTAAAACGCTATCAAGCAAAAAGGCTATTGTGGAGGTGTAGTAGCCTATCACTTTGGGCGTTACTTGCGTTTGCTCGGTGATAGATTTATCGGCTAACTCACGCGTTTGAGTGATTTTGCTAGCTAGGTCTAAACCTTGATTAAGCTGTGTGAGATAGGCTGTGGGCAAATGGCTGCCTGCTGCAACCATTTGTCTAAAAATCTCATAAGCCTTGTCTGTCTCCACGCGCTGGGTTTTTAACTCGCTGGCAAATTTTGCCCCCTTACTAGCCAAAAAGCCCGCTGTCATACCGCGCTCTTTTTGCATTTCATGCACGAATTTTGAGAGCTGCTCAGAAATATAAATCTGCTCTTTTAGGGTTTTGGCTTGCGTGATAGAATCTAGCGTATCACTTAGGCGAAAAAATAAAAACACAATAAGAGCAATCACTGGAATGCCAACAAGGGCTAAGATTTGAAAGCGAATGCTTAAATGGCGCAGCAGAGAGGACATAGCTCGCTCCTTAAAATTTGATATAGGTAAAGATGTTAGTCGCTTATGTCTTAAAGTAGAGTAAGAATAGTGTAGATTTTACACAAAATTTGTAGAAAAATCGCATTTTGACACATTGTATTAAATAGACAAAAAGAGATTTGCACAAAGGGCTAAGATTTTGCGCCAACCATAGCTAGTGCAAAATCTTAAAAGAGAGCTATTTCACGGGCGCTTCAAAGGCGATTTCAACTTGCGTCCAAGTAAGTTTTTCATGCTCTGGAATAGCATTTTGCAAGCTCACTCTAGCGCCATCAAGCCCAAACTCGCTTAAATCAAGCACGCCTTTAGCCACAAGCTTGCCATTACTCACTTCAAATTGCATAGGCACTTTTTGTGTTTTGCCATTCATACGCACATTGGCTAAAATCGTGCCTTTATCCTTGCCCTCAATTACATCTTTAAAAGTAACTTTGATAGGGTCTTTTTTAGCAAAACTATCAAAGAAAAATGTCTTCACATTAGCGTTTTTAGTCTCATCGCCTAGATTTACTTTCATAATATCAATAGTGGCTGTGGCATTGCTCAATTGAGATTCTAAATCCTGCGTTTTATTAGGCTTGCCAAATTTAAACTTCACATCATCAAAGCTCCCTGTTACGGCTACTTTTGCAGGTGTTTTAAACGCTGTCCATTTCACTTCTGCCTTTTGGGTATCAATGCTTGCTGCACACGCCAAACTACCAACCAAACCAAGAGTGGCTAGCACTTTTTTCATATTTGCTCCTTTAAAATTGAAATATCTAATCATTGTAAAATAAGAAAATAAATATTTTTTATTTTTACATTTTTAGCGCACTTAAAGCCCTTATATTATCAAGGATTAAACACAAGCGCGCTACAATCTTAGTTATTTTATAGAATCTAAAAGGCTAGATTCTATAATTTAGGCGCTGCCACACAAGCATACAAAAGCACAAAGGATTTATATGGAAATTTTGCATAGTATTAATGATTTTAACGAGGCAAAGCAAGTCATTCCCGGCGGAGTAAATTCACCTGTTAGGGCATTTGGCAGTGTGGGCGGCACGCCGCGATTTATCGCTAGAGGCAAGGGCGCATATATTTATGATGAAGATGGCAATGCTTATATTGACTTTGTGCAGAGCTGGGGACCGCTCATTTTTGGGCATGCTGATGCATTTATAGAATCTGCGCTTAATCTTGCTATCAAAGATGGATTAAGCTTTGGCGCACCCACAGAGAAAGAAACGACATTAGTTAAGCAAATTATGGCGCTAAGTCATCACGCTACAGAAAAAATGCGCCTTGTAAATTCCGGCACAGAAGCGACTATGAGTGCGCTGCGTCTGGCTAGAGCATATAGTGGCAAAGATGATATTATTAAATTTGATGGCTGCTATCATGGACATAGCGATAGTTTGCTCGTTTCTGCGGGGAGCGGCTGTGCGACTTTTGGCACACCTAGTTCGCCGGGCGTGCCAAAGGATATATCTAAACATACTTTAGTAGCGCGCTACAATGACATAGATTCTGTGCGGGCATGCTTTGAGACAAGCAAAAATGTAGCGTGCGTGATTATTGAAGCATTGGCTGGGAATATGGGATTTGTGCCTGCTGATAAAACCTTTATGCATAATTTGCGCACATTATGTGATGAATATGGCGCGCTTTTAATCATTGATGAAGTAATGAGCGGGTTTAGAGCTGGGGTGCAAGGAGCTATTGGGCTGTATGAAGTAGAAGCAGATTTGGTCACTTATGGCAAAGTTATTGGCGGAGGTATGCCGTTGGCTGCATTTGGTGGGCGTGCAGATATTATGGATATGCTCTCCCCCTTAGGTGGCGTATATCAAGCTGGCACGCTTAGTGGTAATCCTATCGCTGTGAGTGCGGGCATTGCCACTTTATCGCAAATTAAAGCAAAAGCGCATTTATATGAGCAACTAGAGAGCTTGGCTAAACGACTAACGCAAGGCTTGCAAAGTGCTGCAAAAGATTGTCAAATCCCCTTGCAAGTGGATTATCGCGGGAGTATGTTTGGCTTTTTCTTTAATGAAGATGTGGTTAAAAATTTTGATGATGCGAAAAAAAGCGACACAAATATGTTTGCGCGCTTTCATCAAAAAATGCTAGAAAGGGGCGTGTATTTTGCTTGCTCGCAGTTTGAAACGGGCTTTATATGCGCACCTATGGACGAAGCAATGATTGATGAAGTGATTGCAAAAGCCGCACAAGCCTTTATAGAGATTACACACGAATAATTATAGAATCTACAATGGACAAAGAGCAAAAACACAAAGGCAGGCTAACCCCTATCGTAGAGGGCGCAAATGAGCTAAGTGTAGGCATTTCTATAGTCGTGGCAGTCTTGCTAGGCATAGGCATAGGCATAGGGCTAGAGCATTTAAGCGGTGCAAAATGGACATTTTGGCTAGGCGTGGTATGGGGCATAGGCGCGGCTATTTTAAATCTTTATAAAGCATACAAAAGGCAGCAGCGACAAGCTCAAGAGCTAGCAAATAACCCACGCTATACCTACAAGCCCGCGCAGAGTGAAAGCAAAAAGATTGATGATAGCGATGATGAGGAAGATAGCTTAAGTGGCAAATACTACTAATACTAAAAAGGCAGGCATACAAGGCATAAGCGTAAGTTTATTATGTGCTATAGCAGTGTTTGGCGCGCTTGTGGGCTATCAATGTGGGCTTAATATTATGCTTAGCTTTGAAGTAGGCTTTGTGGGAAATGTGTGCATAGTGGGCAGCTCATTCCTTGCTATGCTTAAAAAATTAAAACATTTGCCCGCGCAAGAATCCCCCAAAACGCACTCAAAAGAGGGTAAAAATAAACAGGGGGCAAAAGAAAAAGGCGCATTTTTCACAGATTTTTCCACCAAATTCACACTAGGGACGCAAATGAGTATCGCATTTTTGCGTATATTAAGCTATTTAGCGCTTGCGGGCGCGATTATAGCGCTATTTAAATATGAGCTATTTTCGTTTGTGGGATTTTTTGTAGGGCTTTTTGTGGCGCTTGTGGCACTCATTGGCTTAAGTTTATGGTATATAAAAGCCTCTTAAATGGCTTTATATAGCCTATTATTTAGTCTAGATTCTGTTCTCTTATTTGCTCGCCCTTTGTGCGAGATACTAAAATCTTAAGCTTAGATTCTATACAATAAGCCCTCACGCTATTTATGACTTTAGATTCTATACAAGGAGTTTGCATGAGCATTCAAAAATTTAAATTATTTGTTGATGAGTATCAAAAAAGAGCAGATTATAAAGAGCCTTTGGGGTTTGGGATTGCGCGTGTGGAGATTGGCAAAAAGTCTAAAGCCGTGCTATGCGCCACTTATCCTACGATGAATTGGAGCGGGGAAAATCTAGGGACTTATGCGGTTTTGTGTGAAAGTGCGCAAGCAGCAGAGAGTTTATCACAAAGTGAAAATGAGGCAGTTTATGGCATTACGCAAGCGTTTGTAGATAAGGCTTTGGAGCTTTATACGCCCTTTTTAAGCGAGGCATTGAGCGATAATCAAACGCATAAAAATATTCAAGTCATTTTAGAATTAAAAAAGCAAGCCGACAAAGGAAAGCTTAAAACTAAAGGCGGCAGGGCGCGCTATCGCTTTTGCGTGATTTACAAAGATGAAAAATGCGAAAGTGTAGAATCTGCATATCTTAAATTGCTCGCACTCTCTTTGGGCAAAGCTCCTCTGCGCTCCTTGCAGCTTGATGGGATTTTTGGATTATTGCAAAATGTCGCGTGGAGCGGGAATAAGCCCTATGAGCTTGAATGGTTAAGAGAAAATGAAGTGCGCTTAAAGGTAGAGGGGACATTCCCCCATATTGATTTTGTAGATAAATTCCCGCGATATTTAATGCAAGTCATTCCGCAATTTGATAATATCCGTCTTTTAGATGCGGCAAAAACGCGCTTTGGAGCGTATCTTGGCAATGGTGGCTACACGCAAATGCCCGGCGCAAGCTATGTGAATTTTAATGCCGGCGCACTAGGGGCTTGTATGAATGAAGGGCGCATTAGCTCAAGCGTGGTGGTGGGTGAAGGCACAGACATTGGTGGGGGTGCTAGTATTCTAGGTGTGCTAAGTGGTGGCAATACAGAGCCTATAAGCATTGGTAAAAATTGCTTGCTAGGCGTTAATAGCGCTACAGGCATTAGTCTAGGCGATGGCTGCATTGTCGATGGTGGCATCGCGGTGCTAGCAGGCGGGGTATTTTACATAAAGCCAGAAGAAGCAGCAAAAATAGCACAAATCAATGATACTTTTGTCATCAATGAAAGCAATCTCTACAAAGGTAGGGAGTTATCGGGCAAAAATGGCATTCACTTCCGCTGCGATAGCCAAAGTGGAAAGATGATAGCCTTTAGAAGCAATCGCAAAATCGAGCTAAATACGGCTTTGCACTAATTTATAGAATCTGGGATATTTTGAGTGAGTAAAAGCTTGCACCTTATTTCGCTAGGCTGCACAAAGAATTTAGTAGATTCTGAAGTAATGCTTGGGCGATTGAAACATTTTGCCTTAACGCCGCACATTGACGAAGCAGATGTGATTATTGTAAATACCTGCGGATTTATAGAATCTGCAAAGCAAGAGAGTATCCAAACTATCCTTGATGCTTCAAATAAGCGCAAAAATGGCGCGATACTAGTGGTAAGCGGCTGCTTATCGCAAAGATACACCAAAGAGCTGCGAGCAGAAATCCCTGAAATTGATATTATCACAGGCGTGGGGGATTATGATAAGATTGATGTGATGATACAAGAACTTAAGAGTGTGCGCTCACAAGGCGTATTTTTGAGCGATTGGCATAATGAGCGCGTGATTATTGGCTCAAGGTTTCATGCCTATATCAAGCTAAGTGAGGGCTGCAATCAATCTTGTAGCTTTTGCGCAATCCCCACTTTTAAGGGTAGGCTGCACTCGCGCACGCTATCTTCAGCCATTAAAGAGCTAGAAAATCTCTACGTGCAGGGCTTTAGGGACTTTACATTTATCGCTCAAGATTCTAGCTCGTATATGCGTGATTTAGGGCAAAAAGATGGCTTAATTGCACTCATTCATGCTGTTGATAAGCTTAATCTCCCTATAAGTGCAAGAATCTTTTATCTCTACCCCACCACTACAAGCCTGCAACTTATAGAATCTATTGCGCAATCAAAAAGTTTTTTGCCCTACTTTGATATGCCAATTCAACACATTGCAGATTCTATGCTAAGCCTTATGCGGCGTGGTGCAGATAAGAAAAGGCATATTGAGCTTTTAAAGGCTATGAAAGCAGTGCCACAAAGCTTTGTGCGCACGAGCTTTGTGCTAGGACACCCCGGGGAGAGTGAGCGAGATTTTTTAGAGCTGTGTGATTTTGTGCAGGATTTTGGCTTTGATAGGGCGAATTTATTTGCCTATTCGCCCCAAGAAAATACACCCGCTTTTAGTATGCCCAATAAAATTAGTGCAAAGCTCACAAATGCGCGCATTACTGCGCTTAATAAAATTATTAAAGCCCAGCACAAAGCGCATAATAAAGCCCTGCTCAATCAAGAAGTAGATATTATCTGCGAGGGCAAAAGCGAGATGAGTGAGTATTTCTACAAAGCGCGCTTAAAGCTATGGGGGCGGGACATTGATGGGGAGATTCTTATTAACGATAGCGAGCTTTGTGATACAAATGGCGAGCCTTTAGCGCTAAAAGAGGGCTACTATCGTGCGCGCATTACTGCGCATAAGCAAAATTTTCTCTTTGCAAAGGTAGTGGGCTAGCATTTTGGCGCACTTAGACAAATTGGTGCGACATTCACAAAATCTCTCAAAAGCATGTATTTTATAATAATCTTTATCGCTTGTATAGTTTTTGTTGCTAGAATTGCGCTTTTGCAGCAATTTTTCAAGGAGTTTTTATGAATTACAGGAAGTATCAAAGGGGCTATTATATGCCCCCTTGTGTGTGTTTGGACTGGAGTAAAAAAGAATATATTGAGCGCGCGCCATTGTGGTGCAGCGTGGATTTACGCGATGGTAATCAAGCCCTTATCACACCTATGAACCTGCAAGAAAAACTCTCTTTTTTTAAGCTGCTGCTGCAAATTGGATTTAAAGAAATTGAAGTGGGCTTCCCTGCGGCGAGTGAGACTGAATTTCGCTTTGTGCGCACACTTATTGAGCAAGATTTAATCCCTGATGATGTAACCATACAAGTGCTTACTCAAGCAAGAGAGCATATTATCAAAAAAACTTTTGAGAGCTTAGATGGGTGCAAAAATGCCATTGTGCATATGTATAATTCTACTTCTTTTGCCCAACGCCAGCAGGTGTTTAAAAAATCGCAAGCAGAAGTGAAGCAAATTGCGCGCAATGGAGCGCTATACCTCCAAGAATATGCGCATAAGACAAGGGGCAATTTTAGATTTGAGTATTCGCCTGAAAGCTTTAGCGGCACAGAGATTGACTACGCGCTTGAGGTATGTAATGAGGTGCTACATATTTTTGCGCCAACGCCTGAAAAAAAGGCTATCATTAATCTCCCTGCAACCGTGGAGATGAGCCTACCGCATATCTATGCAAGTCAAGTGGAGTATATCTCAAAGCATCTTTATGCGAGGGAAAATGTGCTTGTATCCCTGCACCCGCATAATGATAGAGGCTGCGCTGTGGCTGATGCGGAACTAGGACTACTAGCAGGAGCAGATAGGATTGAGGGCACACTCTTTGGCAATGGCGAGCGAACGGGCAATGTGGATATTATCACGCTAGCTATGAATATGTTTTCACATGGCGTAGATTCTAAACTTGATTTTAGCAATCTGCCTGCAATTTGTGATTTGTATGAGGAAGTTACTAAAATGCAAGTCTATGAGCGGCAGCCGTATTCTGGAAAGCTTGTCTTTGCGGCATTTTCCGGCTCTCATCAAGATGCCATTGCAAAAGGCATGGCATATCACAAAGAGCATAATCTTAGCACTTGGAGCGTGCCATACCTGCCCATTGACCCAGCAGATGTAGGGCGCGTGTATGAAAGTGATGTTATCCGCATAAATTCACAAAGCGGCAAGGGCGGCATTGCCTATATTTTGCATAATCATTATGGGGTAAATCTCCCACCACTTTTTAGGGAGGAGTTTTCATATTATGTCAAACACATCTCCGATAAGGCGCATAAAGAGTTGAGCCCTAGTGAGATTTGCGAGATTTTTGAAAATGAGTTTGTGAATTTTAAGGCTTTGTTTGCTATTGATGATTTTTGCTTTTGTCAAAATGATGAGGACGCAGAATATAAGTTTGGCGTAAGGCTTAAAATGCTTCCAAATATGCCACGGCTTAAACACACGCATATTAATGGCAGCGGAAATGGGCGGCTTGATAGTGTAGCAAGCGCGCTAAGAGAATATTTAGGAATAGCATTTGATATTCTTGACTATAGTGAGCATTCGCTCAATCAAGGCTCAAACTCTTCTGCTGTCTCTTATGTGCAGATTGAAAGCAATGGCAAGAAATGCTTTGGCGTGGGCATTGATAGTGATATTATTATCGCTTCAATAAACGGGCTTGTGAGCGCGCTTAATCGTATTTTACAACAACAAGATTCTATATAAGGAGTAGAAAATGGGAATGACAATGTCGCAAAAAATATTAGCTGATAGGGCAGGATTAGAATCCGTGCGCCCAAATGATTTGATTATGGCAAAACTTGATATGGTGCTAGGTAATGATATTACCACGCCTGTGGCGATTAATGCCTTTAAGGCAGCAAAGTTTGAAAAGGTATTTGACAAAAATAAAATCTCTCTAGTAATGGACCATTTCGCACCTAATAAAGACATTAAGGCTGCTACTCAAAGCGCGCAATGTCGGTGCTTTGCTAAAGATTTTGATATTTCACATTACTATGATGTGGGCAATATGGGCGTAGAACACGCGCTTTTGCCAGAGCAAGGCATTGTAACCATTGGTGATTTAATCATCGGCGCAGATTCTCACACCTGCACTTATGGCGCACTAGGAGCGTTTAGCACAGGTGTAGGCTCAACAGATATGGCAGTAGGCATGGCAAGCGGTGAGGCATGGTTTAAGGTGCCAAAGGCGATGAAGTTTAATCTCAAAGGCAAGTTGCGCCCTTATGTGAGCGGCAAAGATGTGATTTTGCACATTATTGGCAAAATTGGCGTAGATGGCGCGCTGTATAAAAGTATGGAGTTTGGTGGAGAGGGCTTAAAGCACTTAACCATCGATGATAGATTGTGCATCGCAAATATGGCTATAGAAGCAGGGGCAAAAAATGGCATTTTTGAGGTAGATGATATTACGATTAATTATGCCAAAGGGCGCACAAAAAGGGAGTTTAGAATCTACAAAGCAGATGATGATGCAGAGTATGAGCAAGTCTTTGACATTGACCTAGATTCTATAAATCACACAGTGGCTTTTCCGCATTTGCCTGAAAATACTAAAGAGAAAGATGATTGGGGGGAAATTAAGATTGACCAAGTAGTTATTGGCTCTTGCACAAATGGGCGATTAAGCGATATGGCGGTGGCTGCGGAGATTTTAAAGGATAAAAATATCGCAAAAAATACGCGCTGCATTATTATCCCCGCTACACAAAATATTTATTTAGAGTGCATTAATAGAGGTTATTTGGAGACATTTATTAAGGCTGGTTGCGTAGTTTCAACACCTACTTGCGGACCTTGTCTTGGCGGGCATATGGGGATTTTAGCAGCGAATGAAAAATGCGTTTCTACAACTAATCGCAACTTTGTGGGGCGTATGGGACATGTAACAAGCGAAGTATATCTCTCTTCACCAGAAGTGGCAGCAGCAAGCGCAGTGCGTGGGATTCTAAGCTCGCCACAAGATGTATTATAGAATCTAACCCATAAATCGCATAAAAAAGGAGCAAAGATGAAAGCCAAAGGAATTGTCCATAAATATGGGGATAATGTCGATACAGATGTAATTATCCCCGCGCGATATTTAAATACTGCAGACCACAAGGAGCTAGCGAGTCATTGTATGGAGGATATTGATAAGGATTTTGTAAAAAATGTAAAAATGGGTGATATTATGGTTGGAGGGTGGAACTTTGGCTGTGGAAGTAGTCGAGAACACGCGCCTATTGCCATAAAAGCAAGTGGGATTTCATGCATTATTGCTAAATCTTTTGCGCGCATTTTTTATCGTAATGCCATTAATATCGGGCTTGCAATTATAGAATCTGAAGCCATTGCCAATGCCATTGAAAATGGCGATGAGGTGGAGATTGACTTTGATGGGGGAGTGATTAAAGATTATAGAAGCAATGAAGAGTTTAAAACTACGCCCTTTCCGCCCTTCATACAAGAAATCATTAATGCCAATGGTTACCTTAATTGGATTGCTAAAAGGGCAGAAAGCAAAGGAGCAAAATGAAAAAACAAATCGCGCTCATTTATGGAGATGGCATTGGCAGGGAGGTGGTAAGCGAGGCTAAAAGTGTGCTTGAAATAATAGCAAAGCGCTATAAGCATGAATTTATTTTTGCAGAAGTTTTAGCAGGGGGCTGCGCCATTGATGCGTGCGGGGAGTGCCTGCCACAAGAAAGCCTTGAGATATGCAAGCAAAGCCATAGCGTGCTTTTAGGAGCTGTGGGCGGTCCTAAGTGGGACAAAGAGCCAAGTCATAATCGCCCGGAGAGTGCTTTACTGCGCTTAAGAAAAGAGCTAGGATTATTTGCAAATATCCGCCCAGCTACACTTTTACCACAACTGCATGATGCAAGCCCACTAAAGAGCGAGATTTTAAAACATGGGATTGATTTTGTCATCGTGCGAGAACTCATTGGTGGGGCGTATTTTGGCGAGCATAGTATAAAAGAAATTAATGGAGAAAAAGTCGCTAGCGATGCGATGACTTATAGCGCCTCACAGATAGAATCTATTGCCAAAGTAGCCTTTGAAATTGCAAATAAACGCAAAAAACGCGTAGTATGCGTGGATAAAGCAAATGTGCTAAGCAGCTCAAGGCTATGGAGAGAGGTGGTAGAGCAGGTGGCTAAACACTACCCGCATATCGCGCTATCATATATGTATGTGGATAATGCGGCTATGCAAATTTGCAGAGAACCTAGTCAATTTGATGTGATTTTGACAGAAAATATGTTTGGCGATATTCTAAGCGATGAGGCGAGCATTATCACAGGCACGATTGGCGTTATCCCCTCTGCCTCACTCTCAAATAGCACTTTAGGACTATATGAGCCAATCCACGGCAGTGCGCCTGATATTGCTGGAATGGATAAGGCAAATCCCATAGGCACAATTTTGTCTGCGGCAATGATGCTAGAATATGCTTTTGGACTAAAGCAAGAAAGTCTAAGCATTCAGCAAGCAGTGCAAAAAACGCTAGATTTGGGCTACCGCACGGGAGATATGATGAGTGAGAATATGCACCTTGTAGGCTGCAAAAAAATGGGCGAGCTTATAAGAGCCAACATTGGAGGCTAAATGCTCTTCAACTCCCATATATTCTTATTTTGTTTCTTGCCTATTGTGTGGTGTATGTTTTATGTGATTAAGTCTTGTGCTTTTAGTTATG